>JAHYJQ010000346.1 GCA_019429025.1 Trueperaceae bacterium
CGGCGGCGGCGATGGCCGCCGCGGGGGCGCCGCGGAGTTGGCTGCTAACCTGAACGGAGGCGACACCGTCGTCTTCGGAGGTGAGCGATGGCACACCTGGAAGCGAAATACGCGGTCCCCGAGATCCCCGTCGAGGAGCGCGTGCGCCTGCCGGCGGCACGCACGGCCGTCGTGGTGGTGGACATGCAGAACGACTTCGCCCACCCGCGCGGCGCGCTGTACGGCGAGGCGGCAGAGCGCGCCATTCCCAGGATCGCCGAGGTCGTGGCGCGCGCCCGCGCGGCCGGGGCCCGGGTGGTCTACACGCAGGACTGGCACGGCGAGGACGACCCGGAGTTCGCCGTCTGGGGCGAGCATGCGCGTGCCGGTTCGTGGGGGGCGCAGATCGTCGACGCGCTGGCGCCCCACGACGGCGACGAGGTCATCCGCAAGCTGCGCTACGACGCCTTCTACGGCACGCCGCTCGACCATCGGCTGCGGGTGCTGGGCATCGACGAACTCGTCGTCGTCGGCACGGTGGCCAACATCTGCGTGTTGCACACCGCCGGCTCGGCGGCGTTGCGCCACTACGGCGTGACGCTGGTGGAGGACGCCGTCGGGGCGCTCGACCCCTTCGACCACGCGGCCACGCTGCGGCAGGTGACCTTCCTGTACCGCGGCCGGGTGACCCGCGCGGACGGGCTCAGCTTCGACGCCGCCTGACCGGCGGACGCGGCCGCGCCGCCGTCGCGGACGGCGGTCAGATGGCGCGAGGCAGGAACCGGGTCACGTCGTGGTCGGTCGGCTGCACCGCCGGGGCCACGGTCGACACCCGCTTGCGGTGGCTGGCGACCACCCGCGCGCGGACGCGATCGATGGCGGCCCGCCCGACGCCGAGGCCTTCGATGGTCGCGTCGTCGAAGCCGGCATCCAGGTGCGCGAGGACCAGGTCGATCTCGCGGTAACTCATGCCGAAGTCGCCCTCGTCGGTCTGGTCGGGCTCCAGGCCGGCGCTGGGGGGCGCCGCCACGATGTCGTCCGAGACCCCCAGGTGGACCGCCAGCTGCCACACCTGCGTCTTGTAGAGGTCGGCCAGCGGCTGCAGCTTGGGGGCGTCGTCGCCATGCTCGGTGAAGTAGCCGAGCAACCGCTCGCTGCGGTTGCCGGTGCCGATCGGCAGCAGGCCGTGCTGGTTGAGCTTGTCGAACTGCACCAGCATGCGGACGCGTGCCTGGACGTTGCCGAGCCGGTGCCAGTCGATGTCGGGTTGGCTGGCGGCGTAGGCGTCGACGATCGGCGTGATGTCGACCGTCTCATGGCGCAGGCCGAGGTCGGCGATCAGCCGCTCGGCGCGCCGCATGCCGTCGGCAGCCAGGTCGCGGTAGGGGAGGCGCAGCGCGAGCACGCGCTCGGGCCCGAGCGCGCGGGCCGCCAACGTGGCGACGACGGCGCTGTCCACGCCGCCCGAGACGCCGAGCGCCACGCCGTCCAGCCCGAAGCGGCGGACGGTGTCCTCGATGGTGCGCTCGAGCCGCGTCGCGAGCGGCGCGGGGTCGAGGCGCAGTCGCGGATGGGGTGTCGGTGGTGACGTCATGTCGCCTCCCCTCGGGTCGATGATAGGGGAACGGCCACCCGTTCCCCGTTCCGCCGAGGGAGGCGCCCCATGACCTCGTCCCGTCCAACCGACGCCAGCCTGCTGTTCACCGACCTGTACCAGCTCACGATGGCGCAGGCGTACCTGCGCCACGGCCTGCACGAGTTGCCGGCGCAGTTCGACGTGTTCTTCCGCCGGCCGCCGGATTACGGGGCGCACCAGGCGGGGTACGCGGTGGCCGCGGGGGCGGCCGAGTTGCTGGCGTGGATGGCGGGCGCGTCGCTGGCGCCCGACGACGAGGAGCGCCTGCGCGGCATGCGCACGGCGGCGGGCGGACCGCTGTTCGACGACGCCTTCGTCGCGTGGCTGCGCGACCGCCGCGGCCTCGACGACGTGACGTTGCGCGCCGTGCCGGAGGGGCGCGTCATCCACGCCGTCGCGCCCTTCGCCGTGGTGGAGGCGCCGCTGGCCGTCGCCCAGCTGCTCGAGACCTCCGTGCTGAACCACCTGAACTACCCCACGCTCATCGCCACCCGCGCGGCGAGGCTGCGCCACGCGGCCGGCGGCCGCCCGATCATCGAGTTCGGCATGCGGCGCGGCCACGGCCGCGCGGTGGACGCCGGGGCGCGGGCCGCGCTCATCGGCGGGGTGGACGCCAGCAGCAACACGGGCGCCAGCCTGCGCCTGGGCGTGCCGCCGCGCGGCACCCACGCCCACAGCTTCGTGCAGGCCATCATGGCGACGGGCGGTGACGAGCTGGCCGCCTTCCGCGCCTACGCCGAGGTCTACCCGGACGACTGCCTGCTGCTGCTCGACACCGTCGACACGCTCCATAGCGGCCTGCCGAACGCGATCCGCGTGTTCGAGGAGTTGCGCGCGCGGGGTCACGAGCCGCGCGGCGTGCGGCTGGACTCCGGCGACCTCGCCCACCTGGCGCTGCACGTGGCGCGCGAGCTGGACGCGGCGGGCTTCCCCGATGCCGTCATCACGCTGTCGAACCAGCTCGACGAGCTCACCATCTGGCAGATCCGGCAGCAGATCCAGGACGAGGCGGCCTCCGTGGGCGTCGACGCGCGGGCCGTGCTCGGCCGCCTGGTGTACGGCGTGGGCACCCGCCTGATCACCAGCCAGGGGGCGTGCGCGCTCGACGGCGTGTACAAGCTGGTGGCGGTGCGCCACGAGGGCGAGTGGCGGCCCAGCGCCAAGCGCTCGGACACGCCGGAGAAGGCCACCGTGCCGGGGCCCAAGGCGCTGTTCCGCGTGTACGACGCGCGCGGCATGGCCACGGCCGACCTGGTCACCCTCGCCGACGAGCGCCCACAGCCCGGCGAGCCGTTGACGCTTCGGCACCCCGCCGACGAGCGCGCCCGCTCCCTGGCGGCCGACGAGGTGTCGGGCGTGGAGCCCCTCCTCGAGACGCACTGGAGCGAAGGGTGCGCGCGCGTCGCGCCGCAGGACATCGCGGCCCTGCGGGCGCGGCGCGAGGCCGACGAGGAGCGGCTCGACGCCGGCGTCAAGCGCCTGCGCAACCCGCACCGCTACCACGTGTCGCTCAGC
>JAHYJQ010000347.1 GCA_019429025.1 Trueperaceae bacterium
GAGCAGCGCCGCGTTCCGGCGCTGGGCGGCGTCGGACTCGGCGGCAGCCGAGTCCGCGGCGTCGGCGGCAGCCGGGCCCGCGGCGTCGGCGGCAGCCGAGTCCGCGGCGTCGGCCGAGGCCGACGCACGGGCCGCTGGCGGCAGCGACGCGAGCTGCTGCTCGAGCTCGGCGACCAGGCTGCGGCAGCGTGCCGCCAGCTCGGGCGCGGAAGCGAGGTCGAAGGGCTCGGCCAGGGCCGCGGTCAGGTGGGCCAGCGTCTCGTCGAGGGCGCCGTCGGCCTGCCGGTAGAGGGTGGGCAGGTCGTCGAGCAGGTGCAGCCACGGGACGGCGGTATCGATCTCGGCGCGGGTGGCCGCGGCCTCGCCGAGCGCCTGGTCGATCCAGGCCCGCAGCTCGCGCACGGCGAGGTACGGCACGCCCGCCGGCGTGGCCTCCAGCGCCGCGACCAGGCGCTCCGCGACGCGCCGCAGGCCGCGCTCGGCGTGCGCCACCGCGTCCCTCCGGGCGGCGAACGGACGGTTGGCGGCGGTGCGCAGGTCGTCCTCGAGCTCCTTGAGCGTTGCGCGGGCCGGTGCGAGCGCGCGGCGGGCGGAGCGGTCGTCCAGCCGCGGCCGCAGGCGCTCGACGACGTCGCCCAGCACCGCCACCGTGTCGGCCAGGCCGCGCGCCCGCGCCGGGTAGGGGACGCCCTCGCGGCGGGCGTCGTCGAGCCCCCGCGCCACGATCAGCAGGGCGGCGGCGAGGTTGCCGCTGTCGACCGTGGAGACGTAGCGCGGCTCGAGCGGTGCGAGGTCGTGGGTGCCGTACCAGTTGAGCCAGTGTCCGCGGTGCCGTTCCAGCCGGTCGAGCGTGTCGAGCGTGTGGTGCACGCGTGCGGCCAGCTCGCGCGCCTCGATGAAGCCCAGGTCGTACGCCGCCACGGTGCTCGCTAGCATCATGCCGACGTTCGTGGGCGAGGTGCGGCGGGCCGTCATGGGCCCGGGGTCCTCCTGCAGGTGGTCGGGCGGGAGCCAGTGGTCGCGCGGGCCGACCAGTTCGGCGAAGAAGTGCCAGGTGCGGCGTGCGATCAGCCGCAGGGTGCGGCGTTGCGATTCGGTCAGCGGCTCGCGCGGTCGGACGCGCTCGTGCGACGTCCAGGCGGCGATCGCGGGCGAGAGCGCCCACGCCGCCAGCAGCGGCAGGGCGGCCGGCAGCGAGGTCGGCGCCATGATGGCCAGCAGCGCCGCCAGCGCCAGGGCCAGGGCGACGGCGCCCCACATGTGCCTGAGCGCGGCCCGCAGCGTCAGGCCGGTGCCGAGCGTGCGGGCGGCTTGGGCGGCCGTCGTCCACTGCAGCAGCCCGCGCCGGCTGACGTACACCCGGTAGAGGGCGCGAACGATCGCGTCGCTGGTCACCAGCGCGAGGTAGGGCAGAAGCGCGATCGTCACGCCCCAGCGGGCGGCCTCCAGTCGGGCGTCGTGGGCGGCGGTCTCGACGACCGGTCGCAGGGCCTGCCCCGCGGCCCCGCGGCGAACGGCGGCCAACGCCGCGAGCGCGACGGGCAGAGCAAGGAGCCCCAAGACGCCGACGGTCGTGGTGAGCGCGGCGGGGCCGGGCAGGGCCAGCCAGGCGCCCGCGAGCAGGCCCAGCAGCGACGGCAGGTAGAGGCTGCGGCGCAGGTTGTCGGCGACCTGCCAGCGGTCGAGCGGCCGCAGGCCGCGCGCCAGGCGGCCGTGGCGGCCGAGGGGCCGGCGCGCCACCAGCCAGGGTAGGAGCTGCCAGTCGCCCCGGACCCAGCGGTGCAGGCGCAGGGCGTGCTGCACGGCGTTCGCCGGCACCTGCTCGAACAGCACGACGTCGCTGGTCAGGCCCACGCGGCCGTGGACGCCCTCGAACAGGTCGTGCGACAGGAGCCGGTTCTCCGGCACCCGGCCGCGCAGCCGGCGCTCGAAGGCGTCCACCTCGTAGAGCCCCTTGCCACCGAAGATGGCGCGGCCGAAGAGGTCGTGGTGGACGTTCGAGACCGTCTGCGCGTAGAGGTCGACGCCGGACTCGCCGGTCATGACGCGGGCGAAGGCGGTCTCCAGCATGGTGGCGGCGTCGGCCTCCACGCGCGGCTGCAGGACGGTGTAGCCGGCGCGGAGCTCGTCGCCGCGGGGGTCGAGCACGGGGCGGTTGAGCGGGTGACGGAACGCCGCCACCAGCTCGCGGGCGGCGCCGGGCGGCAGGCGCGTGTCGGCGTCGAGCGTGAGCACGTAACGCACGGAGGCGAGGTCGGTGGGCGGGTCGACCCGCACGCTGAAGCTGGCGCCGCCGCGCCCGGTCAGCAGCTCGTTGAACTCCTCGAGCTTGCCTCGCTTGCGCTCCCAGCCCATCCACAGGCGCTCGACCGGGTTCCAGCGGCGCTCGCGGTGGAGCAGGTGGAACGGCGGGTCGCTCGCGCTGGCCCCGCGCACGGGTTCGCCGGTTTCGGCGCGTCGGTCGTCGGCCTCGGCGCGGCGCTCGGCGCCTTCGGCGGCACGCTCGCCGCCTTCGGCGGCACGCTCGCAGCCGTAGCGGGCGTTGAGGTCACGGATGCCGCGGCTCAGCGCGTTCACGATCGCGTCGTCGCCCGGAAGAACGCGCTCGGCGGCGTCCGCCAGGTCGGTGAGCAGCGCGAAGCCGAGGCCCGTGTCGCGGTTGCCGAGGTAGTTCACCTCCAGGCGTTCCAACAGGTGCGCCACTTCGCGCACGCTTCGCAGGATCACCGGCATGACCACCAGCGTCCGGGCTTCCGGTGGGGCCCCGTCGTCGGGGTCCATTCGCGGCAGCGCGCGTGGCGGCACGACGAGCGTGACCAGCCAGTCCACGGCCGCGGCGCCCAACGACCACGCCGGGACGGCCAGCAGCAGCGCGGCGGCGGCCACGATCGCGGTGTCCACGCCCAAGGCGGTCAGCCAGGCCAGGACGACGACCAGGGCCGCGCCGCCGGCGAGGCCGATGCAGGCCGCGTAGAGCGGGAAGGCGCGCGGTGCGAGCGCGCGCCCCAAGCGCAGCCGTGGGGGTGGCCTGAAGCCGATCGCGGCCTCGAGGTCGTGGCGGCCCTCGGCGATCAGGTGGCAGCCGAC
>JAHYJQ010000348.1 GCA_019429025.1 Trueperaceae bacterium
CGACGAAAGGCCGATGCCGCGCGTAGCCGCCGACCCGCCGCCGCTGGCCCCGGTTCAGACGACGTGCCCGCCCACGACGCCCCGGACGCCCCGGCGGCGGCCGCCGCGCAGCCCCCCGAGCGCAAGCGCCGCGCGCGCAAGAAGCCGGCCCGGAGGCCCTCGGCGGTCGATCACGTGGAGGTCGCCGACGACGCCCTGGCGACCGTCGTCGGGCTCGCCGCCCACGAGGTGCCCGGCGTCGTGGGGATGGCGCCGGCCAGCCTGAGCGAGGGCCTGCGCCGGATCCTGGGCGTCTCCCAGGTCGACGAGGGCGTCGAGGTCGAGCGCGACGCCGAGGGCGTGGCCAGCTGCATCGTCCTGCACGTGGTCGTGGCGTACGGCGTCAACATCCCGGCGGTCGCCGAGTCCGTCGTCGAGCGCGTCCGCTACGCCGCCAAGACCTACGCGGGGATCGCGGTGGCCGACGTCAAGGTGCACGTCGCCGGGGTCAGTCGTGGCTGAGAGCCCCGGCGCCCGCGCTGCAGCGGCCGGCGCGGCCGCCGCCGGGATCTCGCCTGGTGCCCTCGCCGACGCGTTCGTCTACGCGACCGACTACCTCGCCGTGTTCATCGACGAGGTCAACGCGCTCAACGTGTACCCGGTGCCCGATGGCGACACCGGCACGAACATGCACCTGACCCTGCAGTCCGTGCGGCGGCAACTCATCGACGACGCCCCCGAGGGCATGGCGGACGTGGCCCACGCGCTGGCCTACGGGTCGCTGCTCGGCGCGCGGGGCAACTCGGGCGTCATCCTGTCGCAGGTCCTGAAGGGCTTCGCCGAGGGCGTCAAGGGCCACGCCGAGCTCGTCGCGGCGACCGTCGCCCAGGCCCTCAGGGGCGCGACCAAGACGGCCTACGCCGCCGTGATGAAGCCGGTCGAGGGGACGATCCTGACCGTGGTGCGGGAGGCGGCCGAGGCGGTCGCCGAGCCGTTGCCCGACGAGGTCCCGGTCGCCCTGCTGCAGCGCGCGCTGGTCGCGGGGCACGCCGCGTTGGAGCGCACCCCCGAGCAGCTGCCGATCCTGAAGCAGGCGGGCGTGGTCGACGCCGGCGGACTCGGGTTCCTGCGGATGCTCGAGGGCGTCATCGCCGCCTTCGAGGGGGCCGCGCTGCCCGCGCCACCCAAGGTCACGCAGCGCGCGCAGCAGCAGTTCGAGGAGGAGGCGTTCGGCTTCTGCACCGAGTTCCTGCTCTCCGGCGTGGCGGTGGACACGCGCGAGATCCAGGACGCGGTGGCCTCCTTCGGCGACTCGCTGCTGGTCGTCGGCGCCGAGGGGTTCGTCAAGGGCCACATCCACACCGAGGAGCCCGAGAAGCTGCTCGCGCTGGTCGCCAAGTACGGCAACATGGTGCGCTCGAAGGTCGAGGACATGTCGGAGCAGCACTCCGAGATCCTCGCCGACGTCGACATGGGCGCGGCGGAGCCGCCCAAGACCGGGCTGGTGGCCGTCTCCAACGGCTACGGCCTGACGAAGGCCTTCCGCAGCCTGGGCGCGCGCGTGGTCGGCGGCGGGCAGACGAACAACCCGTCCGTGCAGGACATCGCCGACGCCGTCCGGTCGCTCGGCGCGTCCGACGTCATCGTCATGCCGAACAACAAGAACATCATCATGGCGGCCCGGCGCGTCGACGAGCTCGTCGCGGACAAGCGCGTGCTCGTGCTGCCGACCCGCACGATCGGGCAGGGCCTGGCGGCCGCGGTGCTCTTCTCGGAGGACCAGGAGGCCGACGCGCTCATGCCCGGCATGGAACGGGCGGTGGAGGGCGCGCGCACGCTCGAGGTCACCACGGCGAGCCGCGACGCCACGATCGACGGCGTCGACGTCCACGAGGGCGCCTTCATCGGCCTGCTGGACACGGTCCTCACGCACACGGCCGACACGGCCGAGGACTGCCTGTTGGCCATGCTGGCCGGCGTGGCCGACGAGGTCGACATCGGCAGCCTGTTCTACGCCCCCGCCGTCGGCGAGGAGGCCGCCCAGGCGCTGGCCGAGCGGATCGCCGAGGCGCATCCGGCCCTCGAGCTCGAGGTGCACGGCGGCGGGCCCGACCTGTACCCGTACTTGCTCGTCCTGGAGTGAAGCGCACGTGAAGGGCCACGTGACGGGGGCCCACCCGTGCCGGCGGGCCCGCCACTAGAGTGGGGCAAGGAGGTCGACCATGCTTCGTCGTTCCTTGCGACTCACGGGCGTGGCGCTCGCCGTCTTCGCGCTCGCCGCGTGCCAGGTATCCATCAGTCCCATCCCCTTCGACCCGCTCGTCTCGGGTACGTTCACCGCCGAGGTCACGACCACGCCGACGGCCTTGCGCAGCAACGTCCAGATCGCGCAGGGTCAGACCCTCTACTTCCGCATCGAGATGCCCACCGACGTGCGCGACCTGCTCTACGGTGAGGTGGTGGGCTCCGGCCTGCGCGTCGGCTGGCTGAGCACCTCCGGCACGACCCTCGCCGTGTCCGAGTCCCGCCGCTACTTCGCTGGTTCGGTGAGCGCGCTTGCGCTCGCGGCCGATGTGGACACGTCGGGCGCCATCGCACCACGCTCGATCGACGTTCCGTTCGCCTGCGTGGGACCCTGCGCCGCGATCGCGCCGACGACCGCGGGTTCCTACTACTTGGCCGTGCGCAATGTCTCCGGCGGCTCGCGCAGCTTCGACCTGTACGCCTACAGCATGCCTGCCAACGACCTGGAGGACCGCGGAGCGGCGAGCAACGACACGCCGGCGACCGCCACGCAGTTCGGCCTGGGCGAGGTCGTGGAGGGCGCGATCGAACTGCTGGGCGACCGGGATTGGTTCGAGTACGTCGGGTCCGGCGACCCCCGCGTCCTCACGTTCACGTTGTTCGACGGGGCCGAGGACCTGGGCCTGCGCTTGCGGTTCGAGGGCGACGACCAAGGCGTGGACGATCTGACCGGGCTCCCCGGCAGCCAAACGGCGTTCCTCTACCCCGGCGACCGCTTCCAGGTGTACTCCTCGCTGGGCCGCGCCGGCCCGGCCAGCACCGCCGGCTACGTCATCCAGAACGATTGACCCTGCAAA
>JAHYJQ010000017.1 GCA_019429025.1 Trueperaceae bacterium
GCGCGGGCCGCCGCCCCGGGCGGGGCCGGCCCGGCGCTGGCCGGCCCGGCGCCTGCCAGCGCCAGGCCGGGCGGCGCCGGCGGCCGCCCGACCGACCCGCCGTCCGGCCTGGAGGTCGTGCCCTGGACCGGCGACCCGCTGGGCCTGCTCGACCGCCTCGACGGCGTCGACCGGCTGATCCTGATCGACGCGGTGGTGTCGGGGGCGGCCCCCGGCACCACCCGGCGCTTCGGGCCCGAAGCGCCCTTCGCGCGGACGGTCGCGGCCTCCACGCACGGCCTCGGCCTCGCCGAGGCGCTGGCCCTCGGCCGCGCGCTCGGCCGCCTGCCCGGGCGCATCGAGGTGTGGGGCATCGAGGCGGTCGAATTCGCCGCCGGCGCCCCGCTGACGCCCGCCGTGGCGCACGCCGTGCTCGCGCTGGTCGCGCGGCTGGGCGAGGAGTTGGGCGAGGCGACGCCGGCCTGACGCCGTGCATGGCGCCCAGCGTGGCGTGCGCGCCGCGCCGCCGTCGCGCGCCGCGCCGCCGTGGGCCCCGCAGTGGCCGAGGACGTTCTTCACTCGTGACGAAGTGCACGAGGCGGGCATACTCGTGACGGTGAACGGCGCTGCCGGAGCGCTACGACCCCAGCGATCACCAAGGCTGCCCATGCCGAGAGGCTTCGCCATGGGTCGCGGAAGGACGGCGAGATGACGATCACACCCCACGCGCGCGCGGCAACCCGACGCTCGGACCCCGGAGGGCGACCATGAGCGCGCTGCGCTCGGCCGCCGCGGCCGCAGGCGCGGCCGGTGCCGCCGCCGGCCCGCTGCCCGCCGACGACCCGCGGGTGGCCCTGCTGACCACCCAGCTCAAGAAGGTGCGCTACCGCGCCGACGCCCTGATCGACGTCCTGCACGCCGTGCAGGACATCTACGGCTACCTCTCGCCGGAGGTGCTCACCACGGTGGCCGACGCGCTGCAGCTGCCGCCGAGCCGGGTGCTCGGGGTCGCGACCTTCTACCACCTGTTCACCTTCGAGGCCCGCGGCGACCACACCTGCACCGTGTGCACCGGCACCGCCTGCTTCGTCAAGGGTGCCGACGCGCTGATGGCCGGCGTCTCCGAGGCCTTCGGCGTGGCGCAGGGGGCCACCCGCGAGGACGGCTCGCTGTCGCTGCTCGAGGCGCGCTGCATCGGTAGCTGCGGCCTGGCGCCGGTGGCGCTGGTCGACGGCACGATCGTCGCCAAGGCGAAGCCCGACGCGGTCATCGCGGCGATCCGCAACGCGATGGAGGCCTCCGTGTCCGCCGAGGGCGCGGTGCGCGAGGCCGCTGCCGGCGAGGGGGGTGCCGCATGAGTGGCGGCGTCGACCTCTTCGACCTGGCGCAGAAGGAGCGCGAGGAGCAGGCGACCTACCGCCGCACCGTCCTGTGCTGCGGCAGCACCGCGTGCCTGTCGGGCGGCGCCCAGGCCACCCAGGACGCCATCCGGGACGCCGTCGCCGAGAAGGGACTCGAGCAGGACGTCCGGCTGGTCGCCACCGGCTGCATGGGCCTGTGCTCGCGCGGCCCGCTCGTCAAGGTGCGCACGCGGGGCGAGGACGACGTCCTCTACGCCGATGTCGACGCCGACGCCGGCCGGCGCATCGCCGAGCAGCACCTCACCGCAGGCCAGCCGGTGGAGGACAAGGCCCTGTCGCTCGAGCACCCGTTCTTCGCCCGCCAGGTGCGGGTCGTGCTCGAGAACATGGGCGAGATCGACCCCAACCGCATCGAGGACTACATCGCCCACGGCGGTTACCGCGCCCTGCGCGACGCCGTGAACACGATGACGCCGGCGGGCGTCATCGACGTCGTCCAGCGCTCCGGCCTGCGCGGCCGCGGCGGCGGCGGCTACCCCGCCGGCAGCAAGTGGAAGCTCCTGAACGAGGCCAAGTCCGATCAGAAGACCATCATCGCCAACGGCGACGAGGGCGACCCCGGCGCCTACATGGACCGCACCGTCATGGAGGACGACCCCCACCGCGTGCTCGAGGGCATGGCCATCGCGGCCTACGCCACCGGCGCCGTCAAGGGCTACATCTACGTGCGGGCCGAGTACCCCGTCGCGGTGCGTCGCCTCGAGCAGGCGATCCGCCAGGCCAAGCGCCACAAGCTGCTCGGCAAGAACCTCTTCGACACCGACTTCTCCTTCGACGTCGAGATCCGCATCGGCGCCGGCGCGTTCGTGTGCGGCGAGGAGACGGCGCTGATGGCGTCGATCATGGGCCAGCGCGGCACCCCCGTGTTGCGGCCCCCGTACCCGACCGAGCGCGGCCTGTGGGGCCAGCCGTCGATGATCAACAACGTCGAGACGCTGGCCAACGTCCCCACGATCATGCGCCGCGGCGCCGACTGGTTCGCCAGCATCGGCACCGATTCGAGCCGCGGCACGAAGGTCTTCGCGCTGGCCGGCAAGCTCGACAACACCGGCCTCATCGAGGTGCCCATGGGCATCACGCTGCGCGAGATCATCGAGGAGATCGGCGGCGGCGTCGCCGGCGGCAAGGCCTTCAAGGCGGCGCAGACCGGCGGCCCCAGCGGCGGCTGCATCCCGCTGAAACACATCGACACGCCGATGGACTACGACAGCCTGCTGGCGCTCGGCTCGATCATGGGCTCGGGCGGCCTCATCGTCATGGACGAGGACGTCGCGATGCCGGAGGTCGCGCGCTTCTTCATGCGCTTCTGCATGGACGAGAGCTGCGGCAAGTGCCTGCCCTGCCGCGCCGGCACCTACGAGATGCACGAGCTCCTCGATGCGCTGGTCACGGGGCGCGGCACCGCCGCCACCCTCGCGCGCCTCGAGACGCTGTGCGAGGTCGTGCGCACGAACAGCCTGTGCGGCCTGGGGCAGACGGCCCCGAACCCGGTGCTCTCGACGCTCCACTACTTCCGACCCGAGTACGAGGCCCTGCTGGTGCCCGACGGCGCCCACCTCGCCGGGCTCCCCGGGGCCCACGCGGCGGCAGCCGCCGACCGCGCGTCCGCGTCCGCCAACACCAGCGAGAGGAGCGCCTGATGGCCGGCGTCAACCTGAAGATCGACGGCGTCGAGATCGAGGCGCCTGCGGGCGAGAACCTCATGCAGGCCGCCGTTCGCGCGGGCGTCCGCGTCCCCGGGCTGTGCCAGCTCGACGGCCTGTCGGTCGTCGGCGCGTGCCGCATGTGCATGGTCGAGATCGCCGGCACACCGCGCCCGCGGCCCGCCTGCGCCACCCCGGTCGGCGAGTCGATGGACGTCCACACCGACACGCCCCGGCTGCGCGAGCACCGCCGGGTGCTGCTCGAGATGCTCTTCGCCGAGGGCCAGCACATCTGCGCGGCCTGCGTCGCCAGCGGCGCCTGCGAGCTCCAGAACCTCGCCGCCGAGCTCGGCGTCGACCACGTCAACTTCACCCCGCCGCCCACGCGGCTGGAGATGGACCTGTCGCACCCGCGCTTCGGCTACGACCCGAGCCGCTGCGTGCTCTGCACCCGCTGCGTGCGCGCGTGCGCCGAGGTCGAGGGCGCCTTCACCTGGGGCGTCGCCGGACGCGGCCGCGAGACCCACCTGGTCGCCGACCTCGGCGTGCCCTGGGGCGAGGCCGAGAGCTGCACCTCGTGCGGCAAGTGCGTGTCCGCCTGCCCGGTGGGCGCGCTCTTCGAGAAGGGCACCTCGGTGGGCGAGCGGCGCGTTCCCCGCGCGCTGGTCTCCACCCTCACGGCGCGCCGCGAGCGCGAGTCGCACCGGGAGGTGCTCAAGTGAGCAAGCCGCGCGTCGCGACCGTCTGGCTGGCCGGCTGCGCCGGCTGCCACATGTCCTTCCTCGACCTCGACGAGTGGCTCATCGAGCTCGCCCAGGCCGTCGACTTGGTCTACAGCCCCATCGCCGACGTCAAGGAGTTCCCCGCGGACGTCGACGTCACCCTCGTCGAGGGCGCGGTCGCCAACGCCGACAACCTCGAGCTGCTGCTGCAGCTGCGCGAGCGGAGCAAGATCGTCGTCGCCTTCGGCGATTGCGCCGTGCACGGCAACGTGAGCGCCATGCGCAACCCGCTGGGCGACCCCGGCGAGCTGGTCGCCGAGGCGTACCGCGACGCGGTCACGAGCCTCCACGGCCACCTGCCCGACCCGGAGAACGGCATCGTGCCGGCCCTGCTGCCGCGCGTCATGCCGGCGCACGAGGTCGTGCGCGTCGACGCCTACCTGCCCGGCTGCCCGCCGTCGGCCGACCGCATCCGCACCGCCGTCGAGGCCCTCCTCGCCGGAACGAGCCCCGAGCTGGCGCCCACGCAGCGCCGCTTCGGCTGAGAGGGGGGAGGCCGCATGTCCCGCACGCTACTCATCGATCCCGTGACCCGCATCGAGGGCCACGCCAAGATCACCGTTCGCCTGGACGACGCCGGCGCCGTCCAGGACACCCGCTTCCACGTCGTCGAGTTCCGCGGCTTCGAGGCCTTCTGCCGTGGCCGCTCGGTCTACGAGATGCCGGCGCTCACCGCCCGCACCTGCGGCATCTGCCCGGTGTCGCACGTGCTCACGGGCGCCAAGGCCGGCGACGCCATCCTCGGCGTCGAGCCGCCACCCGCCGCGCGGCAGCTGCGCCGGATGATGAACCTCGGCCAGATCCTGCAGTCGCACGCGCTGTCGTTCTTCCACCTCAGCGCCCCCGACCTGCTGCTCGGCTTCGACAGCGCCCCCGGCGCCCGCAACGTCTTCGGCCTGATCGACGCCGAGCCCGAGATCGCGCGCCGCGGCATCCGCATGCGCCGCTTCGGCCAGGAGGTCATCGCGGCCCTCGGCGGGCGCAAGATCCACCCCGCCTGGGCCGTCCCCGGCGGTGTCCTCGGCAACATCGATCCCGAGGCGCTGGAGCGCCTGCGCACCGAGCACGAGACGATCGTGCACGACGCCAAGTGGGCGTGGGCGCGCTACGGCGAACTCGTCGACGCGCACCCCGCCGAGGTCGCCGCGTTCGGCGACTTCCCCAGCCTGTTCCTCGGCATCGTCTCGCAGGACGGCAACTGGGAGCACCACGACGGCCTGCTGCGTTTCATCGACGCCGAGGGCAACCGCGTGGGCGAGGACTTCCCGGCCGAGCGCTACGCCGATGTCATCGGCGAGGTCGCCGACGCCGACACCTACCTCAAGTCGCCCTACCACCTGGGCGCTCAGGGCGGGAAGGCCGTCGGGCCGGAGGCGCCCGGCACCTACCGCGTCGGCCCGCTGGCGCGCGTCAACCTCGCCGAACGCATGGGCACGCCGCTCGCGGACGCCGCCCTGGCGGAGTTCCGCGGCGAGTTCGGCCGCGTGCCGCTCGGCTCGTTCCACTACCACGGCGCCCGCCTCATCGAGATCCTCGCCTGCGTCGAGCAGCTCGGCGAGCTCCTGAACGACCCCGACCTGGGCCGCGGTCCGCTGCGCGCCGAGGCCGGCATCAACCACCTGCGCGGCGTGGGCGTCAGCGAGGCCCCGCGCGGCACCCTCTTCCACGACTACCGCGTCGACGAGGACGGCCGCATCACCGGCGTGCGGATGATCATCGCCACCGGTCACAACAACCTCGCGATGAACCGCACGATCGGCCAGATCGCCGAGGCCTTCGTCACGGGCCCCGACGTGGCCGAGGGCGTCCTGAACCGCATCGAGGCGGGCATCCGGGCGTACGACCCGTGCCTCAGCTGCTCGACCCACGCCGTCGGCCAGATGCCGCTCGTGCTGCGCGTCGAGGGGCCGGACGGCACGCTGCTGCATGAGGTCGCGCGCGGATGAACCGCGCGGCGCGCGGATGAACCGCGCGGCGGCGGGTGCCACGGAGGGGACCGGGCGCGACACGGCGCCCGCCCTCCGCGGCCCCGCGCCGCGCCTGGGGCCCGGCACCCGGGTCCTGCTCTACGGGATCGGCAACGACCTGCGGGGCGACGACGGCGCGGGGCCGCGACTCGCGCGTGCGCTCGAGGGCGCCGTGCCCTGGACCGTCCGCGTGGTGCACGGGCTGACCCCCGAGCTGGCCGATGAGCTGGTCGAGGCCGACCTGGCGCTCTTCGTCGACGCCGCCGCCGATCCGACGCTGGACGCCCCCACCTGGATCGCCCACGAGGTCCCGGCCCCCGGGCGCGGCGGCCAGCTGCTGGGCCACACCCTCGACGTGCCCGGCCTGCTCGCCTGGTGCGTTGCGCTCCACGACCGCGCGCCGCGCGCGGCCACGCTCACGCTGCCCGCGCGCGACTTCGCGCTCGGCGAGACGCTGACGCCCGCGGCCGAGGCGGGGGTGGCGGCCGCCGCAGCCGCTTTGGTTGCCATCGCGGGAGGTTGATCCGCCGCTGCGATGCCGGAACCGGCCGAAGCGCGGGGTCGACCGACGGCGGTCGAGAGCTGCCGAATGCAGTGCCGTTGCATTGAAGGTGGGCGCGAGGGCCCCAGGGGGGTCGCACCGAACACGTCAACCGATTCGCAGCCGGCGCACGGGCATGTCCAGTCCGGCCTGCGCCAGGGCGCGACGGATTCGGCCCCCGACAGCCAGCGTCGCGACTCGGCCCGTCGCGACCCACTGCAGCGAGCCGCGCCCGAGCGCCGTCTCGGCCGCGGCCGTCAGAGGCTGAAGCGAAGGCGCCTCTTCAGCAAGCCAGCGGCGGAGCCACGCAGCCTTCAGCAGCACCTCGGTCGCCCCGTGCTCGGAGGCGCCATGGACCTCGATCCATACGGCACAGCGTACCTCGCTACCAGCGGTGCGGAACCCGACACCGTAGTCCCAGCGTGGCGCGTTGGCGTGGCGGGCGGTCACGGGCGAGACAAGCGTCCAGATCGATGCTGCCGGTCAAGCGGCGCGCATCGCTGATGGAGACGGTTCCTGCGTGCCGCCCGAGGGCACGTAGGCCGCTCTCGGCCGCGCTGGCATACGGCTCGCCGAGTTGCCGGAGAGCGCGCTTCACGACCCGATGTGCAGAGCTTCGTGGCGTCGTACGACCCGCGCGACGACCGAGGCGACCTGGTCCGAGAAGGCCGTCAACCCGCCCCAGCCCGACTCCGCGGGGTCCTCCGACAGGGGGTCGAGGGCAGAGATATCGCGTGGCGCCGTTCCACGCTCCAAGTAGTACGTGCGGTAGGTCGCTCTCAGTGCGGCCTCGGCGGCACGACGGTAAGGCTCATGCCGACCGCCGATCCCCAGTAGGTCGGTGACGTCCCGTGAATTGCCGCCCAACTCGGACAACCGACGGAGCCCCCAAACGACGTCCAGCACCTGCGTCGAGTGGGTCGAGAGCGCGATCCGGTAACCGCGACGGAGGAGTTCCAACACGAAGGCCATCGTCGCCGCGATGGCCCGCGGGTGGAGGCCCATCTCGGGCTCCTCGATCACGCACCAATCGAACTGGTCGCGCCGGCCGATGGCGCCAGCTGGCATGAGTCGGTAGAGGCCCAGTAGCAGTGGTACGAACTCACGCTGGCCCGCAGACCACGCCGAGAAGCCAAGGGTCGCGTCGCTGTCCGCCCGAACGCCACGCAGCACGAACCGCTTCTGAAGGCTCTCCACGTCGACGTCCAGCGTCCAACCACCGAGAACGTGCGTGCTGACGACTTCGCGGAGTCCATCGTGGAACCACTGCGCGCGCGGGAAGAGGCGATCGGACGTCGCCAGCTCTCCTTGCACGAGTTCGTGGACGCCTCGGCTGAACTCGCGCAGTACGTAAGGATCGCCAGGCCTGAACTCACCGAACGGCCGTGTCGAGCCATCTCGAATGCTCATGATCCGTTGCGCCGGGATGTAGCCCACGCGCTCAGGTTCGTCGCGCGGACGCTTGATGATCCCCGAAACGGACGCGAGGTCGACACGCTGGCCCTGCCACTCGATCACCGTCGAGTCCGTCAAGAGCGCCCGCATGCCGTCGCCAAAGTACAGGTCGAGGAGCGCCGGAACGTTCGTCCACACCAGGCCGTGGTCGATCATCCGGCGCTCCACGGCCTTCAGGTCGATGGCGAGCTTGAGCGCCTGCAGGACCACGCTCTTCCCGGAAGCCTGAGCACCCGTCAGCACGGTCAGATCGCCAAACTCGAAGTCGCCTGTCGGAACGGGACCCAGGTGGCGGATGCTGAGAACGTCGCCTTCCACGAACCGCATCGTACGTGTTCCCACCCGAGGCTGGTCAGGATGCGCCGTCGCTCGTCCCTTCCGGCGCCCGGCAAGGCCGACGAGGTGCTAGCTTCGTGCCATGGACCTGATCTGCCTCGCCGCCGGCGCCGGCACGCGCATGGGGCGCCTGGGGGGGTACCTGCAGAAGTGCATGTACCCGGTCGGCCTGCGGCCCTTCCTGGAGCACGCGCTGGCGCAGGTGCTCGCCAGCGACGCGGTCGACCCCGCCCGCGACCGGCTGGCGCTGGTCGTCGGGCACCTCGCCGAGCAGGTGCGCGGGCACTTCGGCGACGTGGTCGACGGGGTGCCGATCGTCTACGTCGACCAGGCGGAGCGCCTGGGGACCGGCCACGCGCTGTCGCTGGCGGCCGCGGCGCTGCGGCCGTCGGCCCCGGTGATCGCGTGGCAGGCCGACCTGTTCCCGACCAAGGCGATGGTGGACGCCGTCGCGCGGCACCCGGCGCCGAACGTCGTGACGCTGGGCCCGGGCCACGAGCAGGAGTCCGACCGACTGCGCGCCACCGTCGAGGGGGACCGCGTCACGCGCGTGTGGGACGGTGATGGCCAGCTCTTCGACGTCGGCCTGTGGAAGCTGGCGCCCGCCGTGCTGGCCCGCATGACCGAGGTGCGGGCGGAGAAGGGGGAGTACCGCATGCTGCCCAACCTGCAGCGCAGCCTCGACGATGGCGCCGAGGTCGGCTACGTCGTCGCCGACGCCTGGATCCACCTCGGGGGCACGCTGCCCACGCCCGAGGCCAACGTGCGCGACGTGGTGCGCCGCGTGTGGGCGGCGAGCGACGCGCTGGACGCCGCGCGCGCCGCCGACGTGTCGTCGGGCCCAGGGGGGTTCCGCGAAGCGGAACCCCAGGCGCTTCCCGAAGGGGAAGGCCCAGGGGGGTTCCGCGAAGCGGAACCCCAGGCGTTCCCCGAACGGGAAGGCCCAGGGGGGTTCCGCGAAGCGGAACCCCAGGCGTCGACCGAAGGTCGACGCACATGATCATCGCCCGCACCCCCCTGCGCATCCCGCTGGGCGGCGGCCTCACCGACCTCAAGGCCTACGCCACGCGCTTCGGCGGCACCACGATCAGCTCCACGATCGGCCTGGCCGCCCACGTGACGCTGCTGCCGAGCCTCGACGGGCGCTTCGAGGTGGTCGCCGAGGGCCGCGTCGAGACCGCCGAGCACCTCGATGACCTGCGCCACGACCTCGTGCGCGAGGCGCTTCGCTCGGTGGACCCGAGTCACCCGCCCGTGCGGCTCGCCGTGTGGGTCGACGTCGCGGGGCAGAGCGGCCTCGGGACCTCCGGCGCCGTGACGGTGACCCTGCTGCATGCCCTGCGCGCCTTCCGCGGCGAGACCCCCGACGGCGCCGCGCTCGGCGCCGAGGCGGCGAACATCGAGGTCGAGGTGCTGCAGGGCGCGTCGGGCTACCACGACCCGCACGTGTGCGCCCGCGGCGGCCTGCTGCGGCTCGACTACGACGGCCCGCGGGTCAGCGCGCGCGAGGTGCGCATGGCGGCGGACGCGCGCGCGGCCTTCGAGGGGTCGCTGCTGCTTTTCTCCAGCGGCCGGCAGGCGCGCACCAAGCCGTCGCTCGACCTCCTGAGCAGCCACTTCGAGGAGGCGCTGCCGATCCTGCACGACCTCAAGGCGCTCGCGAACGAGCTCGAACGCGCCCTCGAGGCCGGCGACCTCGCGCGCGCGGCGTGGTGCATCGGCGAGAAGCAGCGCCTCAAGGAGCTCCTGCCCGGCCACTTCGTCGACGACCACGTGCGCGACGTCACCGCGCGCGTGCGCGCGACCGGCGCCGCGCCCCAGCTGCCCGGCGGCAAGATCAGCGGCTACGTCCTCGTCTGCTGCCCCGACGGTCAGCACGACGCGGTGCGGGCTGCGCTGTCGGAACTGCGTGAGGTGCCGCTGGCGCTGACGCGGACGGGCGCGGCCGTCATCGCCACCTGAACGCGGCCCAGGCTTGGCATGCGGGCACGCCCTGGGTAGACTGGCGGCAAGCTCTCGCCTGTACGTACGTCCCGGAGCATGGTCGCGGGTCCCCACGGGGCCGTGGTGGAGGTGTGGGTGGAACACGGCTTGACGTCCACGCAGTGGGGCGAGGCGCTCGCTCACGCCGCCGAGCTGGCGCTCGCGGCCCGCGCCGTGCCCTTGTCGCGTCAGCATGGCGCCCGCGGTGCCGGGCGGCTCACTGCCGCGGCCGTGCTCGGGTGATCCCGCTGGACCGCACCACGCCGGTGCGGAGGCCCCCACCGCCGGGTTCGGCCCGGCCTTTCGAGGAGGAACCGTGAACCGAACCATCCGCATCTTGCTCGCCGCGCTCACCGTCGCGGGCCTGGGCCTCGCCACCGTGCAGGCCCAAGGCTTCGCCCCCCGCAACGTCGAGTGCATCGCCCCGGCCGGCGCCGGCGGCGGCTGGGACATGATCTGCCGCCAGATCTCCGACATCCTGGTGCAGCTCGACCTGGTCCCGGGCGCCATCCGCACCCAGAACCTGGTGGGCGCGGGCGGCGGCGTCGCCTACGCCAGCGTCGTGAACAACCAGCGGGGGAATCCCAACGTCATCGTCGCCGCCTCGACGGCCACCACCAGCCGTCTCGCGGGTGGCCAGTTCGCCGGCTATACGGCGGACGACGTGCGCTGGATCGCGACCGTCGGTGCAGACTACGGCGTGTTGGCCGTGTCGCCGGACAGCGCGTTCCGCAATCTCGAGGACGTGATCAACGCCTGGAACGTCGATCCTAGTCTGGTGTCGACGGTAGGCGGCAGCGCCGTCGGCGGCTGGGACCACCTCAAGGTGCTGCTGCTGGCCGACGCCGCGGGCATCCCGGTGCAGCAGGTGCGCTACACGGCCTTCGACGGCGGCGGCCTGGCGGTCATCGAGATCCTGGCCGGTCGCGCCGACGTCTTCTCGGGCGACGTCTCGGAGGTGCTGCCGCAGATCGAGGCCGGCAACCTGCGGGTCCTGACCGTGCTGGCGCCCGAGCGGCAGGAGGGCCTGCTGGCCGACGTGCCCACGGCCATGGAACTCGGCTACGACGTGGTCGGCTCGAACTGGCGCGGCTGGTACATGCCGCCCGGCATCGGCGACGAGGCCTACGACTGGTGGACCGACGCCTTCCGCCAGCTGGCGGCGTCGCCGCAGTGGCAGGAGCTGCGCCCGCAGCTGGGCTTGGCCAGGTTCGAGCTGTTCGGTGACGACATGGAGGCCTTCGCGAAGGACCAGGTGGAGGACATCACCAAGCTGCTCCGCAGCATCGGCGCGCTGCAGTAACGCTTCGGTGTGGGGTGGTCGCGAGCCGCGACCACCCCACCGCCCCCTCGCCGTCCCGCAGCCAGCGTGGCGGTCCGCCGGCGACTTCCCATCGTGAGGCCACCATGTCCGATCGCATCTCCGGCGTCGTGCTGCTCGCGTTCACCGTGTGGTTCGGCGTGAACGCCTGGAGCATCGAGCGGGGGTTCTTCTCCGACCCGCTCGGCTCGCGCCCGTTCCCGCTGGCGGTGGCGATCCTCATGGCGCCGCTGGCGCTCTATCTCGTCTTCCGCCCGCTCCAGGCGCCGGTGGTGTGGCCCGTTCGCAGCCTGTGGCCCTCCCTGGTGCTCACGCTGGCGGCCTTCTTGCTGTACTCCTTCATGATGGAGCCTTTCGGCTTCATCGTGTCCAACGTCGTCGTGTTCTTCATCCTCTCCCTGGTGTTCCGCGCCACGCCCCTCAAGGGTCTGATCGCGGCGGTGGTGGCGACGCTGGCGCTCTACGTCCTGTTCGGTTGGCTGCTCGAGCTCTACCTGCCCACGGGTGAGCTGTTCGAAGGGTGGTTCCGCTGATGGAGGCCTTCGGCCTGCTCCTCGATGGCTTCGGGACGGCGCTGCAGCCTCTCAACGTGCTCGTCGTCTTCCTCGGCGTGCTCATCGGCACCATCATCGGCATGCTGCCCGGCATCGGCCCCATCAACGCCATCGCCATCCTCATCCCCATCTCCTTCGCCCTGGGCCTGCCCCCGACGGCCATGCTGATCCTCTTCAGCGGCATCTATTACGGCTCGCAGTACGGCAACTCGATCAGCACCATCCTGCTCAACGTTCCGGGCACGGCCTCCTCGGTGGCCACCGCCCTCGACGGCTACCCGATGGCGCGCTCGGGTCGTGGCGGGCCGGCGCTGGCGATCTCCGCGATCGCCAGCTTCATCGGTGGCACGCTGTCGATCTTCGGCCTGGTGCTGTTCGCGCCGCTGCTCGCCCGGTGGGCCATCCGCTTCGGGCCGGCCGAGTACTTCGTGCTGATCGTCTTCACCTTCACCACCATCTCGGCCCTCACGGGCCGCAACTTCGTCAAGGGCCTCGCCGCCACCGCCATCGGGCTCGCCATCGCCACCGTCGGCCTGGACCTCACCAACGTCGCACGGTTCACCTTCGGGCAGTTCCGGCTCTACGACGGCTTCGACTTCGTCGTCGTCACCATCGGCCTCTTCGCCGTCTCCGAGGTGTTCACGCTGGTGGAGCAGACGCGCGGCGGCGAGGCCACCGTCGGCAAGGTCGGCCGCGTGATGATCACCGTCAAGGAGTTCGTGGCCTCCTTCTGGGTCATGGTCCGGTCGAGCATCTCGGGCTTCCTGGTGGGCGTCCTGCCGGGGGCCGGCGCCACCATCGCCAGCTTCCTGGCCTACACCACCGAACAGCGGCTGGTCGACCGCGAAGGCAACTTCGGCAAGGGCGACATCCGCGGCGTGGCGGCGCCGGAGGCGGCCAACAACGCCTCCGTGTCGGGCGCGATGATCCCGCTGCTCACCCTGGGCGTGCCCGGATCGGGCACCACCGCGGTCATGCTGGGCGCCCTGCTGGCGTTGAACCTCGCGCCCGGGCCGCTCTTCATCACCCGCAACGCCGACCTCTTCTGGGGCCTGATCGCCTCGATGTACATCGGCAACGTCATGCTGCTCGTCCTCAACCTGCCGCTGGTCGGCCTGTTCGTGCGCATCCTGCTGATCCCGCGCTGGGTCCTGGTGCCGAGCGTGGTGGCGATCGCCTACGTGGCGGTGTACTCGGCCACGTCGTCGCCCTTCGACCTCTTCGCCATGACGGCGTTCGGCGTGCTCGGTTTCTTCATGCGCAAGCTCGGGTACCCGCTGGCGCCGGTCGTGCTGGCCGTGGTGCTCGGCCCGATGATGGAGGTCAACCTGCGGCGCGCCCTGTCGCTCAACAACGGCGACTGGAGCGTCCTGATCGGCTCGCCGATCACCATCGGCCTGTGGATCATGGTGGCGGTGTCGCTGTTCCTGCCGCAGCTGCTGCGGCGACGCAAGCCGGTCGCCAAGACGGTGATCGAGGAGACCGACGCCGACGGCTGACCCGACCACCCCGAGACCGGGTCAGAACTCCCGGTGCCCGCGCGGTATGCTTCTAACTCGGAGTTCATCTGGCGGCTCCCCGTCGTCGCGTGGACGTTCACGGCGGCACGCGGCGGATGAGAACCCGGACGGGCCGCCCCCCTGGAGGTTGTATGGAAGCGGCCACTGCTTGGCTCCCCCTGCTGTTCGGCGCGGTCGGTGTGGGGGTGGCCTTCGCGCTCTACCGCGTGGTCGTGGCGTACCCCGCGGGCGATGCGAAGGTCACCGACATCGCGGAGCAGATCTTCATCGGCGCGATGACGTTCATGCGCCGCGAGTTCACGATCCTCGCGGTGGTCGGCGTCATCCTCTTCTTCCTGCTCGGCTTCGGTCTCGGCTGGAGCTCTGCCTTCGCCTTCGTGGTCGGCGCCGTCGCCTCCGGACTGGCCGGCTTCTTCGGCATGCGCTCGGCGACCAAGGCCAACGTCCGCACCGCCACCGCCGCCCACACCAAGGGCGCCGCGCAGGCGCTCACGGTGTCGTTCTTCGGCGGCTCGGTCATGGGCCTGCTGGTGGCGTCGCTGGGCCTGCTGGGCCTCGGGTTCCTGTTCCTCATCTTCGGCGCGAACCCCGAGACGGCCGTGATCATCCAGAGCTTCGGCGTGGGGGCGTCGTCGGTGGCGCTGTTCTTCCGCGTCGGCGGCGGGATCTTCACCAAGAGCGCCGACGTCGGCGCTGACCTCGTCGGCAAGGTCGAGGCGGGCATCCCCGAGGACGACCCGCGCAACCCCGGCGTCATCGCCGACAACGTCGGTGACAACGTGGGCGACGTCGCCGGCATGGGTTCGGACATCTTCGAGTCGAACGTCGGCTCGATCATCGCGACGATCGCCATCGGCACCACCCTGGGCGCGTCGACCGCGATCTACGGGTCGGCCGCCGGCCTCATGTTCCTCCCGCTGGCGCTGGCCTCCTTCGGCCTGCTCTGCTCGATCGCCGGCATCATGTTCGTGCGCGTCGTCTCGGCCATGGCGCCGGCGCTGGCGCTGCGGCTCGGCACCTGGGTCGCCGCCGGCCTCTTCATCCTGGTGTCGTACTTCGTGGTCGACTGGATCGACGTCACCAACGCCGTCTGGTGGGCGGTCGTCGCCGGCTCGGTCGGCGGCATCCTCATCGGCCTGGTCACCGAGTACTACACCGGCGGCCCGCCCGTGAAGCACCTCGCGGAGTCGTCGAAGACCGGCACCGCCACCGTGATCATCGCCGGTTACTCGCTGGGCCTGCAGTCCGTGGTCGTCCCGGTCATCGGCATCGCGGTCATCATCCTGATCGCCAGCCAGCTGGCCGGCCTGTACGGCGTCGGCATCGCGGCGGTCGGCATGCTCGCGACCGTCGGCTTCACGATGGCCATCGACGGCTTCGGTCCCATCGCCGACAACTCCGGCGGCATCGCCGAGATGGGCGGCATGGGCCCGGAGACGCGCAAGATCACCGACTCGCTCGACGAGCTCGGCAACACCACCGCCGCGATCGGCAAGGGCTTCGCCATCGGCGCAGCCGCGCTGGCGGCGCTGACGATCATCGCCGCCTACATCCAGACGATGATCGTGCGCTTCCCCGAGTTCGAGCTCTCGCTCGGCGACCCCAAGGTGATCATGGGGATGCTGATCGGCGGGACGATCCCGTTCCTGGTCGCGTCGATCACGATGAACGCCGTGGGCGACGCCGCCTTCGCGATGATCGAGGAGATCCGCCGGCAGTTCCGCGATATCCCCGGGCTGCTGGAGGGTAGGGAGGGCGTCAAGCCCGACGCGGCCAGCTGCGTCGACATCGCCACCACCGCCGCGCTCAAGAAGATGATCCTGCCCGGCGTCATCGCGCTCGGCACGCCGGTGTTCATCGGCTTCGTGTTCGGTCCCGTGGTGCTCGGTGGCGCGCTCGCCGGCGCCCTGCTCGCGACCGTGCTGCTGGCCCTCAAGATGGCGAACTCGGGCGGTGCCTGGGACAACGCCAAGAAGTACATCGAGAAGGGCAACCTGGGCGGCAAGGGCTCCGAGAACCACGCCGCGACCGTCGTCGGCGACACCGTGGGCGACCCGCTCAAGGACACCTCCGGCCCGTCGCTGAACATCCTGATCAAGCTCATGGCCATCGTCAGCCTGACGATCGCCCCGCTGCTGGGGTCGTCGCTGTTCTGACCCGACGCAGGGAAGCGACCTGAACGACGGCGTGCGGCCCACCCGCGATGGTGGGCCGCACGCTTCTGGTTCCGTCTGGGCCGCGCGGGTCGTTCATGGAGGTCCGGGACCGCGCGCCTCGCTGACGGTCATCCGTTCGCGGGGGGCCGGCATGACAACGCCCGCTCGCCTTTTCCTGCTCGGTGGGGTCGGCCTCGTGTGGGCGTTCGTTCCCCTGGTGAGCCTCTAGTGGCTGCGGACGCTGTCCGAAAGGCGGTGATCTTCTTGTATTTCGATCACGGACCTCCTTTCGCCACCTATCGTAGCGCCGCCGCGTCGGCCGTGATGGTATGCGCTTCACGGACTTCCGGACCCGGAATGCGTTAGACTTCTCGTTGGGTGCCGAGCGGGTACCCACGGCGATCGCTGCATGCCCCCCGTCCTCGCGTCGGGGGCGCGTTTCTTTGGGTGCGCGCCGGCACGCGACCTCGCAGCGTGCCGCTCCACTGGTGTCGAAAGGCCGGCCGGTGCCGCCGCCTGCTGGGCGTGGCGCCCGCGGCGTCAGCCGGCCGCCGCGCCCGCCCGCTTCGCCGCCGTGGCCGGCCCCTTCGCCGCCGCCCGCTCGGCGTAGCGGCGCCGCTCGAAGCGGTAGAACGCCGCCGGCACCACGAACAGCGTCAGGAAGGTCGACGACACCACGCCGCCGAGGATGACCAGGCCCAGCGGCTGGCGGAACTCGTTCCCCTCGCCGAGGCCGAGCAGCAGCGGCACCGAGATGACGACGATCGTCAGCGCCGTCATGAGGATCGGCCGCAGGCGCAGGCGGCCGGCGCGCACCAGCGCCTCCCGCAGCGTCTCGCCCTCCTGCAGCTGGCCCACGACGACGTCCAGCAGCAGGATGGCGTTCTTCGTCACCAGGCCGATGAGGATGACGACGCCGAGGACGCTGATGACGTCGAGCGGGGTGCCCGTGAGGAAGAACAGCCAGAAGGCGCCGACCAGCGCCAGCGGCACCGTCAGCAGCAGGTAGAGCGGGTAGCGCAGGCTGTTGAACTGGCTGGCGATCACCAGGAAGTTGAGCAGCAGCGCGAGCGCGAAGGCGATCGGCCCGTAGAACACGAGGTCGCCCAGCAGATCGGGGCCGACGCCGGTCGTGACGCGCACCAGGCGGTCGGTGACGCCGGCGGCCGCGAACGCCTCCTCGACCTGGGTGCGCACCTGGAACTGGCCGGGGGAGCCGTCGACGATCTCGGCCGAGATCGTCGCCACGTACGACTGGTTGGCGCGGTCGATGGAGGTCGGCGCCGGTCGCAGCTCGAAGCGGCCCAGGAGGCCCAGGGGCAGGTAGGAGCGCAGGGCGGGGGCGAAGATCGGGAGCGACAGCAGCGTCTGTTCGTCGGCCACCGCGGCGGGGTTGACGCGGACGACGATGGGTGTCTCCTCGCCGGCCTCGCGCAGCTCGCCGGCGCGCACGCCGACGTTGTAGGCCCGCAGCGTGCCCGCCACCTCGCTGGTGGTGAGCCCGGTGCCCGCGAGCGCCGTGCTCGAGACGACGAACACCCGCTCGGCGACGCTCCCCTCCAGGCTGGAGCGGACGTCGCGCAGCCACGGGTTGTCGGCCATGACGTCGCGCGCCAGGCGGTCGCGCAGCTCGAGCAGCTCGCGGTCGTTGGCCGCCAGCGTGAGCGACAGCCCCAAGTCCACCGGGATCGCGCCGCCGTCGTCGGCGGCGACCGAGACGCGGGCCTCCGGGTAGGCGGCGAGGGCCGCCTCGACGCGCGGCCGCAGCTCGTCGGCGACGTCGAAGGCCGACACGCCGCGTCCGCGGAGAAGCTCGAGGCGCACGGTGGCGCGCACGGCGTTGGCGTTGCCGAAGGCGCCGCCGGTGCCGACGGTGGCCACCACGTCGCGCACGGCGGGGTGGTCGCGCACGACCCGCTCGGCGAGCGCCGTGACGGTGTCGGTGCGCGACAGCGGGGTACCGGGGGGCAGCTCGATGCGGACGGCCACCTGGCCCGCGTCGACCGGGGAGACGAAGTTGAAGCTGATGAGCGGGAAGATGACGCCGAGGCTGCCGACGAGCAGCGCGGCGACGACGAGCGTGGCGGTGGCGCGGTCGAGCACCCAGCCGAGCGCGTCGCCGTAGCCCTCGCGCAGCTGGCGCACGAAGCCGTCCGTCAGCTCGTGCAGGCTGCGCAGGGGGGCGCCGACGAGGTGGTAGGCGGCGCGGCCGAGGTAGCGTCCGGCGCCGAGCAGGGGGGCGAGCAGCGCGGCGAGCGGCAGCAGCGCGGCGATCGCCAGCAGGGCCGCGAGCGGCCAGCCGTCGGGCGCCCCGAGCCAGGACGGTGCGGTGCGCTCCAGCCAGCCGCTCACGCCGGCGGGCCACCAGCCCCGGCGGGTGATCAGCAGCACGGAGCCGGCCAATGCCAGCAGCGCCAGGGCGTAGCGCCTGCGGCGCCACAGCCGCAGCGTCCAGGCGACGTCGCGGCGTGCCGCGCCGAGGGCCCCGGGGAGGTCGCGCCAGGCCGGCGGGAGCGGGTTGGGGAGGTAGGCGAGGCGCACCGTCAGGAAGAACATCGCCTCGAGGTAGCTCACGGCGATCGTGGCGGCCAGCGACAGGCCGAACTGGCTGAAGAACTGCCCGATGACGCCCGGCAGGAAGGCGATCGGGATGAACACCGCCAGCAGCGAGAGGGTGGCGGTGAGGACGGCCACCGCGACCTCGCCGGCGCCCTGCAGCACGGCCTCCTTGAGGCCCAGCCCCAGCGCGCGGTAGCGGTCGATGTTCTCCGCGATGACGATGGAGTCGTCGACCACCAGCCCTACCGCGACCGTGACCGCCAGCAGCGTGACGACGTTGAAGGTGAAGCCCAGGAGGCCGAAGACCACCACCGCGCCCGTCAGCGTGATGGGGATGGCGAGCACGACCGAGAAGGTCGACCCGAGGCGCCCGACGAAGAGCAGCACGACGAAGGCCACCGCCAGCACCGCGAGGAGCGTCTCCCTCAGCGTGTCGCGCACGGAGTTCTCGATGAACACCGTGCTGTCGCCGATCGTGCGGACCTCGTAGCCGTCGGGCAGCTCGATGTCGGCGAGCCGGGCGCGCACGCCCCTGGCCGTCGCGACCGAGTTGGCGCCGGACGCCTTGCGCACCTCGAGCAGGACGGCGCTCTCCCCGTTCAGACGCACGAAGCGCTCCGGGTCGGCGAGCGTGTCGCGCACGGTGGCGACGTCGCCGACGAGCACCCCGCGGCCGGGGTCGACGAAGAGCTCGGCGACGGCGTTGGCGTCCGTCGGCTCGCTGCGCACCGACAGCAGGATGCGCTCGCCGCCGACCTCGATGCTGCCGGCCGGCACCGTGGCTGAGGCGGCGCGGATGGCGCCGGCGACCTGCGACGGCGACAGCCCGAGCGCCTCCAGGCGCGCTGGGTCGAGCAGCACCTGCACCTCGCGGACCACGGGGGCGAGCGTGGTGACGGCCGCCACCCCGGCCACCTGCTGCAGCGGCGCCTCGAGGCGCTCGCGGGCGACGTTGCGCACCTCGAGCAGGTCCTCGCCGGGGGCGACGAGCGCCAGCGTGAGGATCGCCTGGTCGTTGGGGTCGAACTTCTGGATGACGGGGTCCGAGGCGTCGTCGGGGAGCGTCGGGGCGACGCGGTCGACCGCCTGTTTGACGTCGATGGCGGCCTGGTCGACCGAGGTGCCGAAGACGAACTGGACGATGACGAAGGCGAAGCCCTCGCCACTGAACGAGCTGATGTCGGTGACGCCGGAGATGGTCGCGACGGCGTCCTCGATCGGCTCGGCCAGCTGGCGCGCGGTCTCGGCCGAGCCCGCCCCGGGGTAGGTGACGTTGACGGCGACGATCGGGAACTCGAACTCGGGGAGCAGGTCGACGCCGGTGCGCGTGCCGGCCGAGATGCCGAAGAAGACGACCGCCAGGAAGATGGAGAGCGCGAACACCCAGCGCTCGACGAAGAAGGCGATCAGGCGGTTCATGCGGCCGCGATCACTCGCCCACGACGCGCACGGGCGCGCCGTCGCGCACGTCGAGGGGGCGCGGCGAGATCACCAGGGCGCCCGGCGTCAGCGCCGCCTCGGGCACGCCGACGACCACCGCCACGTTGCCGCTCTCGGCCACGACCCGTACCTCGGTGCGGCGCGCGACGCTGCCGGCGGTCTCGTCGACCACCTGGAAGACGTAGGTGCGACCGGCGTCGGCGAGCAGCGCGCCGGATGGCACGCGCAGGCCCTCGCCGAGGGTGACCTCGTAGCGGACCTCGGCGAGGGCGCCCGGGGGCGTGCGCGGCGCGTCGGCGTCGATCAAGGCGAGCACGGTGACGAGGCGCGCCTGCTGGGCCTGGCGCTCGAGGCGGGTGATGGTCGCCGGCAGTTCGAGCCCGGCGTAGGCGATCGTCACGACGCCCGCGTTCTCGAGCAGCGGCGCGTCCTCGGGCGGCACGGTGAACGACGCCACCTTGGGACCGCTGCCCAACAGCCGCGCCACCGGGCTGCCCGCGCCGACGAACTCGCCGACCTCGACGAAGAGCTCGGCCACGTCGCCGGCGAACGGGGCGCGCACGATCGTCTCGGCCAGCGCGTCGCGCGCCTGCCGCGACTGGACCTCGGCCTGCTGGACCTGCAGCTCGAGCAGCGCCAGGTCCTCGGTGTCGGCGCGGTCCGCGCGCTCGACGGCCTCGCGCGCCTGCAGCACGGCAGACTGCGCCTGCGACGCCTGCGCCCGCAGGGCGTCGACGTCGGTGGGCGCGACCGCCCCGAGCTCCAGCAGCGATTCGGCCTCGGCGAGCTGGCGGCGGACCAGCGCCAGGTTCTGCTCGGCCGTCGTGGCGGCGGCGGCGGCCTGCGTCACGGCGTCGGTGGAGCTGCGGCGGGCGCGCTCGAGTTGGATG
This sequence comes from Trueperaceae bacterium, assembly GCA_019429025.1. Taxonomy (GTDB): domain Bacteria; phylum Deinococcota; class Deinococci; order Deinococcales; family Trueperaceae; genus JAABTL01. Next base: position 20,548 of record JAHYJQ010000017.1, read on the forward strand.
CGCGCCTGCGCCAGCGCCAGCTCGGCGCCGTCGACGGCCACGCGCGCCTGGGCGTCGTCGAGGCGGACGAGCGGGTCGCCCTCGGCCACGGTGGCCCCCTCGCGCGCGAGGATGGCGGCGACGCGGCCGGTGGCGCCCGACGCCACCCGGCTCTCCTGCGCGGGGCGCAGCGTGACCGAGGCGCTGCGGGTGGCGACGAGGGGACCGACGGTGGTCGGCGCGGCGCGCACGGCGCGCGCCGGGTCGGCCGTCGCGGCGGAGGCGGAGCTCGCGGTCGCTGGGGTGTCGTCCGTCGCACCGTTGCCGCAGGCCACCAGCGTCGCGCCGAGGGCGAGCGCCAGCGCCAGCGCGGCCGCCAGCGCGCGCCCGCGGCCCACGGCGCGTCCGCCGGCCCCTACGGCGACCGCGGGCGCTGCGGGGCGCGCGTCGTTCACCGCGTTGGGGGTGTCCTCAGCGGCCATCCCAACCCTCCAACGGCACCAGCGTGCCGGCCTGCAGGTCGAGCAGCGCGAGCATGAGGCCGTGCTCGGCCTGCACGGCCCGCAGCTCGGCCTGACGGGTCGTCAGCCGGGTCTGTTCGAGGGCGATCTCGGCGATCAGCCCAGCCTCGTAGCGGCGCACCTCGATCGCCTCGCGCTCGCGCGCCTGGTCCAGCGCGTCGCGCGCGATGCGGTCGGTCTCGCGGGCGGTGACGACCGCGTTGAGGAGCGCGCGCGTGCGCAGGGCGAGGCCGCGGCGCGCCTCGGCGGCGCCGGCCTCGGCCTGGGCGAGCTGCGTCTCGGCCTGCTCGATCTGGGCGCGCGAGGCGAAGCTCGGGTCGAGCAGCTCGACGGCGATCCCGGCCAGCTCGACGCCGTGGGCGATCTGCAGCAGGGTGGGCAGGCCCTCGAGCGCGGCCTCGAACACCGCGTCCGCGGGCAGCGTCCGCTCGAGCCGCTCGCGCTCGAGCGGCCGCAGGTCGACGGCTCCCCGGTGGCCCGTCAGGCCGGCGAGGTCGGCGCGTGCGAGCGCCAGGCCGTCTTGGGCCGCCGCGAGGTTCTTCTCGGCGTCCTCGAGGCTGGTGGCCGCCTCCTCGACGTCGAGCCGGGTGGCGCTGCCGCGCTCGGCGCGCAGGCGGGCGATGTCGAGGGCGCGGGCGGACAGGTCGCGCGCGGCGGCGGCGAGCGCCACTTGCAGCTCGGTCTCCCGAACCCGGGCCCAGGCCCCTGCGACCTCGGCCAGCGCGTCGAAGCGGGCGGCGCGCGCCTCCGCGTCCGCCAGGGCGACGGCCTGGCGGACGCGTGTCAGGTCGAGGCGCAGCGCCAGCGGGTCGGCCTCGGTGCGCGCCAGCGCCCGTTCGGCCTCGTCGAGGTCGAGCCGGGCCGTGACGACGCCGACGCGCCCGTCGACGGTGGCGAGCAGGTCGTCGAGGCCGGCGGCCTCGTGTGTGGCCGGGGGTGCGCCCTGCGCCAAGCCGCTGGTGAGGATGCCGGCGACGGCGACGGCGACGGCGGCGAGCAGGGCGAACGTGCGTGCCAAGCGCATGCGCGCCACGTGACCGGGCGCGGCTGCGCGGGCGAGCCGGCGGAGGCCGGCGGCGGGCGCGGTGAGGCGGTGGGACGGCGTCACGGCAGGACCTCCGAGAGGGGAACGGCGTAGGCGGTGTAGGTATCGAGAACGGCGGCGAGCCGATCGATGCGCGCGCGGGCGTGGCCGAGGACGGCCTGGCGCCACTGCAGGTGGGCCTGCAGCCGCTCCAGTTCGCTCGCGCCGCCGGCGGCGTAACGCGCGTCGGCGGCGTCGCGCTCGAGGGCGGCGAGCTCGAGCTCGAAGGCGGCGAGCTCCACGCGGGCGGCGCTCGTCGCCAGGGCGGCCTCGAGCGCCTGCTGGGTGAGGTTGGCGCGGTCGACCGCCGCGGCCAGGCCGGCGTCGGCGGCGGCCTGCTGCTGACGCAGCGCGTCGCTCTCCAGGAGCGCCTGGGGCGAGAACGACCACGAGAGGGAGACGCTCAAGACGCCGCGGACGGTGGGCGCGGTCCCCTCGGGCGCCAGGCCCTCCAGGCCGCCGCCCGCGCCGCCTCCGCCGCCGCTGGCGTAGCTGATCGCCGGCTGCAGCGTGCGGCTCTCGAGCCCCAGGGTGACGGAGCCGCCGTCGTCGAGCAGCCAGGTGTAGCCGCCCTGCAGGGTCGGCAGGAGGGCGCGGTCGGCGTTGCGGGCGCCGACGTCCGCGAGGGCGAGGTCGAGCGTGGCCCGGATGACCTCCGGGGGCGTGCCGATCACGGGCGCCAGCGCGAAGGGACCGTCGAGGCGGGCGTCGCCCGCCAGCGAGGCGCTGCGCGCGGCGGCCAGGTCGCGCTGCCGGCGCGCGTCGCGCAGCGCTGCCTCGGCCTCGCGGCGCGCGAGCCCGGCGCGCCCGACCTC
>JAHYJQ010000349.1 GCA_019429025.1 Trueperaceae bacterium
CCGAGCACGGCCACGCGCGCGCGGCTCTCGACGTCGACGTCGCTCCACCACGTGCCCGCGGCGACCTCGAGGTCGCGGATCGGGGCGTAGTCGGGCCAGGTGCCCAGCACCTGGGCCGTGGTGTTGAGGCCACCGGCCCGCACCTGCAGGTTCGACGTCACGCTGGGGGCGACCCCCAGGATGCGGGGGTCGACCCACTGCAACGAGCGCAGGAGCTCGGCGTCGCCCACCGTGATGCCGCTGGACTCGCTGCGCACGATCCCGGTGGAGCTGCGGGTCACGGTCGCGCCGATCGTCAGCAGGTTGGTGCCCAGGCGCTCGAGGTTCGCGGTGACGTTCTGGGTCACGCCCGCGCCGACGGCGGTCAGCGCCACGACCGCCGCCACGCCGATGATGACGCCGAGGGCGGTCAGCAGGCTGCGGCTGGCGTTCCCGCGGATCGAGCGCCAGGCGATGCCGACGATCGCCCGGGCGTCGGTGGTGCCGCTCGGCTCCTCGAGGGCGAACCAGTCCGCGGCGTCGGCTCCGGTGCCGTCGTGTGCGGGGACGCCGTCGTCCGGCTCCTCCGGGTGACGAACAGCGTCGGCCGCGCCCAGCGTCGCCGCGCGCGTCACGTCGCCACCGGGGCGGCGCGACCCTGGCTGTCGGACTCGAGGCGACCGTCGCGCAGCCGCAGGACGCGTTCGCAGCGCGCGGCGACGTCGGGCTCGTGGGTGACCATGACGATGGTGGCGCCCTGGGCGTGCAGCGCGTCGAACAGCGCCAGGATCTCGCGGCCCGTCTCGCTGTCGAGGTTGCCGGTCGGCTCGTCGGCCAGCAGGAGCGACGGGTTCATCGCCAGGGCGCGAGCGATGGCGACGCGTTGCCGCTGGCCGCCCGAGAGCTGCGACGGTCGGTGGCCGACGCGGTCGCCGAGGCCGACGCGCTCCAGCACCTCGAGGGCGCGCCGCTGGCGCACGGCCGGCCGGTAGCCGGCGTAGGTCAGCGGCACCTCGACGTTCTCGCGCACCGACAGGCGCGGCAGCAGGTGGAACGACTGGAACACGAAGCCGACGTGGCGGTTGCGCATGGCCGCCTGCTCCTCGGGGTCGAGGTCGCCGGCGTCCTGGCCGGCGAGCAGCGCGCGCCCCTCGGTGGGGGTGTCGAGCAGGCCGATGAGGTTCATCAGCGTCGACTTGCCCGAGCCGGAGGGGCCCATGAGGGCCACGTACTCGCCGACGGGGACGTCGAAGCTGACCTCCCGCAGGGCGTAGAAGTCCTCGTCGGCCAGCGGGTAGACCTTGCTGATCGCGTCGAGCTCGAGCGCAGGCGTCACTGGCCGAACCCGCCGCCGCCCAAGCCGCGGCCGGCGCCCGAGCCCGGCACCGCGCCCGGCGGCGGCACGGCGCCGGGGACGAGCTCGCGGGTCAGCTGGGTCGACGGCAGGAACCCCGGCGTCGCGCCCGGCGCGGCCGCGACCGCGTTCGCCGCCGGGACCTCCACCTTGGTGCCCGCGGGCAGGTCGCCGCGCACCACGAGGCTCGCGCCGACGGTGGCGACGACCTCGACCTGGCGGCGCTCGGTCGCGCCGTCGTCGAGCAGGACGGCCACGACGCCGGCGCCACGAGGGTTGCGGGTCACGGCCGCCAGCGGCAGCGTCACGGTGTCGGCCTCCTCGCGGACGATGACCTCCGCCTCGCCGGTCATGCCCGGCCGCAGGGCGCCTTCGGCGTTGTCGAGGCCCAGCACGATCTCGAAGACGGGGATGTTCTGGCTGGTGCGGGCACCGGGCGCGACGGCGACCACGCTCGCCTGCACGGTGCGGTTCGCGAGCGCCATGATCGTCACGCGCGCGTTCTGCCCGACCTCGATGTGGGAGATCTCGGTCTCGTCGACCTGGGCGACGAGCTCGAGGCGGCGGTCGTCGGCGAGCGTCAGCACCGTGGCGTTGCTGCCCGCGAAGCCGCCGGCGGCGACGCGGACCTCGGCGACCACCCCGTCGAAGGGCGCGACCAGCGTGGCGCCGTCCAGGCCGGTCTCGGCGCGCTCGAGCTTCACCTGCGCCTGCTCGACCGCGGCGACGGCGTCGGCCAGGTCGCGTTCGGCCTTGGCGACGCGGGCGTCGAGGTCGCCGCGGGCCGTCGCGAGCGCGCGCTCGGCCGTCGCGACCTCCTCGAGCGCGGTCGCGCGGGACGCCTGCGCGTCGGCGAGCTCGCGCGGTGAGGCGCTGCCGATGTCGGCCAGGCGGGTGGTGAGGTCGAGCTTGGCGGCCGCGTCGGCGGCCGCGTCGGCGGCCCTCTGCAGGCGTCGCTCGGCGTCGCCCACGGCGTTGGTCAGGCTGCGCTCGACGTCGATGCGGTCGGCGCGGGCGGCGGTCAGCGCGCGCTCGCTGCGCTCGAGCGCCAGCACGGCGTCGCGTACGTCGCGCTCGAGGTCGGTGGGGTCGAGCCTAGCGACCGTGTCGCCTTCGGCGACGCGGTCGCCGAGGGCCGCGGTCCACGTGACGCTGCCGCTGGTGACGGTGCGGACCTCGGCGGTGGTCGCGGCCTGCAGCGTGCCCGGGGCCGGGACCGTCACCTGGTAGGTGCGCGGGGTGACCTCGAGGTAGCTGGGGCCGCTGGCGGTCTCGGCACCCTCGGGCCGCTGGCCGAACCACCACCAGGCGCCGCCGGCGGCGCCGACGAGCGCGACGGTGGCGAGGGTGGCGGTCCAGCGGCGTCGGCGGCGGCGCTGCTGCGTACGGCGGCGTTCACGGGCGGCGGTGGCGCTGGCGGGTTGCGTGGGGGACGTCATCACGCTCGAAGGTAGGCGTCTTTCGTTTCGGTTCCGTTTGCATGCTGTGTACGTACGGTGGCGGTGTACGCCTTCGAGGCCGACGCCGCGGGTTGCGGCGCGGTGCGCCGCAGTATGCTTGTCTAGACATCAACGAGCCGACGTGACGACGAAGGGAGGCGTTGCCCATGGCCCGCCGCGTCCCACCCGCCTACGCCCGCATCGAGGCCGACCTGCGGCACGCGATCGCCGCGGGCGAGTGGCCCGTCGGCGAC
>JAHYJQ010000350.1 GCA_019429025.1 Trueperaceae bacterium
CCGGGGCGGCGGGCCCGGCCGCGGAACACGAACACGTACACCCAGGCGCCGGCGGGTGCGTGCGGCAACGGGGCTTCCACGTGGAACGCCAGGAGCTCGGTATCGGCGCTGACCTGGTAGGCGCGCCCGGAGCCGAGGGGGCGGTGCGGGATCTCCATGCGGCCGCGAAGATGCTTGCCGTCCAGGGAGAAGTCCAGCAAGCCCTACGCCGCCGCCTGCTGGAGCAGCCGACCCTCTCCGACCGCTAGCGCCCGGGCGACCATGGCCTCCTGTGACGGTGACAGCTCGTAGACGCTCACCAGGTCCGCGACCTCGAGGCGCCGAACCGGCGGCGTCCCGCGGGCCTTGCCCCACTGGGAGACGGGGGCGATGACGTCCTCCTGGTAACACAGGCACCGCGGGTGAGGCCGCGGGGGGACCATGCGCGGGTCATAGATCCCGGCTCCAAGCCCGTACCAGTCGGCGATGGCGAAAAGGTCGCAGGCGTCCACGTCCTTGTGGCGGTGCGAGAGCTTCCAGTGGATGGCGGCGACCACGGGGGAGGCGGCCGCGGCCTGCATGTGCGCCTCCCACTCTGCGTTCATGGACTCGGTCCGGGCGATGAGCTGGGCCTTCGCCGCGACCTGGCCGGCGTTCTTCCTGACGAGCAGCAGGTTCTCCCGGGTCGGCTCGTAGCCCATGGCCTGAATCGCGTCGTAGCCGATCCTCCGGCGGTCGAGGAGCAGGTCGGGTGGGAGCGCGTCGGCGCCGAGCACGTGGAGCCGGAGCTCCATGGCCGTCCGGGTCGAGGTGGCCCCGCGCAGGATGGCGCGCTGGATGATCTTGTCCACCGCGATCACCGACTCCCGCCGGATCGTGACGAACGCAGCCGACAGTTCGGGCCTGGAGAGCACGGCCTGGGCCGCCGAGGTGTTCAGCGCGGGGAATAGGGTCCGGGTGAACGCCGCACCCGCGGGATCCGAGCGGAGCAGCTCCCCCGTCGCCCTGGCGTAGATGTCCGCCACGCGGTCCGACGTGACCCGCACGCCGTTGCCCGTGGCCACCGCCAGGTCCCGCACCATCTGGCGGATGATCTCCCGGGCGAGGGCCAGGCTCTGCTCCTGGGTGCGCGTGGCGATTCCGGCGGCGACCCGGGCCGAGAGCTCCTCGGCGTAGGCCTCCAGGATGCGCATGAACGCCTGGGCCTGGGTGCGCGTCATGGACAGGCCGACGGCGCGGGCGGCCTCGATCTGGCGGGCGTAGGCCGTGAGGGCGATGGCGTCAGGCATGGGCCACGGCCGGGACGTCCCGCTTCCCCTGGTCATCGTCGTCCACCTCAACGAACGACACCACCGGGAACGGCCCGGGCAGTTGGCCGATCGCGGTGGCGATGTCCTGCACCGCACACTCGAACGAGCGCCGCCACTGCTCCTGCGCGTAGCCGCGGAACCGGGGGGCGTCGTCGAGGAGGCGCTCGGCCAGGTCCTCGTGCTCCACGACCATCGGCGCGACGGGAACGTGGACCAACTCGTGGATGACGTTGTGCACGCGCGTCGCGTGGATCTCTGCGAGCCAGCCCGGATGGACGGACAGCTGCGCCTGCCGGTACTCGGGCTGCGCACTCGATGAGGCGTTGCTGTCCGGGTCCTCCGGCTTGCCTTCCCATCGCACGTAGAGCGACTGGCACCAGGGCGGAACGAGCCACAGGTAATCCACCAGGATGGGGCGCAGCGCCGCACGCACCTCAGTGGGGCAGTAGCCCCACAGGATCTTCAGCGTGTCCCGGCTCCGGTCGCCCCGTCCGTTCATGCGCCTTCTCCGGTCCCCGCCGCCGTCCCGGCCAACAGCGCCGCAGCAGCCTCAGCCTCGTCGTCCTGCGCCTCCTCCTGGCGCCTGCCCGCGCTCTTCGCGGCCTCCGCCGCCTTGAACTTCGCGAGCAGCTCGGGATCCAAGACGCCCACGATCTCCGCGGCGAGGTCGAGCGGCACACCCTCGGCCGCCAGCTCCACGACGCCGCCGATCTGCTTGGCCCGAAGGCTCACGACGGCCTCGGGCGAGGAGGCGAGCTTCGCCAGCTCGGCATCCACGTCCTCGACGCCGTTGAGCGCCATGGCCGTCTCAGCCGAGAGCGTCCCCGCCTTCACGTTCTCGTTGTTCTGCTGCTGCTCGCCGGGGGTCACGGGCCCGGAGCGCACGCGCATCGTCACGCCGATCCGGTACCGCTCGAGGTAGCGCGTGGGCGTGGCCATCATGGCGTCGGCCCACGCGATGGCGACCTCCAGGACCTCGCGGACCATGCCCTCCAGGTCGCCGCGCACTGTGTTCAGGTCGTCCTCGTAGTCCGCCCGGGCCTGCTGGTATGCGACGCCTGAGGCCTCGGCGTTGCCGTCCTCCACGATGTGGCCCTGCTTGCACTGCTCCAGGATCGTGCGGTAGGCGTGACGCGCGCTCTTGGTCGCGTACTCGGGGTCGGTCGGCTCCTTGAACACGACGCCAGGCGTGGCCCGGGTCTCGCCGTCGCCCGACTTCATCGTGACGCCCACGAGGTCCGTGGTGATCGCGGCACCGAGCGTGCGGGGCGCAGAGTGCAGGTACCAGGTCCTCCCAGCCTTGTCGGTGTGCGACTTGAGCGCGGGCCCGTCGGTCGGCTGCACCTGGAGCCAGATCCCGCCCGGCTCGGCGTTGAGGGTGTACCGCTCTGGGAACCCACCCGTCTCCGCGACGCGGGTCAGGAGCGACTCGGCGAAGTTGAGCCGCTTCTGCTGGCGCCTGGTCGGTTCGGTGATGAGCAGCTCGGCCCCCATCTCGGCGATCGGCAGGCGCCCGCCCAGATCGAAGCTCGCGTCGTCCTCCTCCGAGGCGGCCTCGCCCACGACGCGCACCACGGTCTTGCCGTCGTCGATCCACCAGAGCTCCGCGGCTTCCTTCTCGGTCTCGGGATCCTCGAAGAGGAAGATCGCGCAAGTAATCATAATTATATATTATATAGTACAAATAGTATGTGTAGCAATTAATTTTACTTCCTGAACGTTTGTGCCCTGCCC
>JAHYJQ010000351.1 GCA_019429025.1 Trueperaceae bacterium
GCGGGCGGGTGCCCGCCGGCGGGGGACGGCCGCCACGCGTCACCCGCCGGCGGTTGCGGTAGCCTTGCGGCGTGGACGAGCTTCGCGGGCGTGTCGTGCTGGTGACCGGGGGGACGCGCGGGATCGGCCTGGCGGTGAGCCGTTCGCTGGTGGTCGCCGGCGCGCGGGTGGTGCTGACCGGGCGCGACGCGACGGCCGCCGCGGAGATCGCGGCCGCGCTGGCCGCCGACCACCCCTCCGGCGAGGCCGTCGGGGTCGCCGCCGACGTGCGCGATCCGGCGTCGCTGCGCGCCGCGGTGGCCGTGGCTGCCGAACGCTACGGTCGGCTCGACGCGCTGGTCGCCAACGCCGGCGTCGGCCGCATGGCGCACATCCAGGAGTTGAGCGACGACGATTGGCGCGAGGTCATCGATACCAACCTGACCGGCGCATACCACAGCGTGCGCGCCGCGCTCGACGCGCTGGTCGCCAGCGGCGGGACGATCGTGACGATCGGCTCACTGGCCGGCGCCCACGCCTTCGCGGGCGGCGCGGCCTACAACGCCAGCAAGTTCGGTCTCGTCGGCTTCACCGAGGCGATCATGCACGACCTGCGCGAGCTCGGCGTGCGCGTCGCCACGGTGATGCCCGGGTCGGTCGCCACCGGCTTCTCGCGCCGCTCCGGCGGCGACGACGCCTGGAAGCTGCAGGCGGAGGACGTCGCCGAGGCGGTCCTGTTCGTGCTGCGCAACCCGGGCCGGGCGCTGCCTTCGCGCATCGAGCTGCGACCCGCGCGGCGGCGCCCGACCGGAGGTAACTGATGGACCTCTACCCGATCCTGCGCAGCGCGATGTTCCGCCTCGATCCCGAGGTGATCCACGCGCGCGTCTTCGCGCTGCTGGCCTTCGCCGCCGCGCACCCCGGCGCTCTGCGCCTGCTGCACTGGACGACCGGCGTCGACGACCCGCGCCTGCGCGTGCACGCCTTCGGCCTGGAGTTCGCCAACCCCTTCGGTCTGGGCGCGGGCTTCGACAAAGACGGGCTGGCCGCGGCGGTCTGGCCGGCGCTCGGCTTCGGGCACACCGAACTGGGCACCGTCACGGCGCTCCCGCAGCCCGGCAACCCGCCGCCCAGGATGTTCCGCCTGCCGGCATCGAAGGCGGCGATCAACCGCATGGGCTTCAACAACGCCGGCGCCACCGTGCTGGCCGAGCGTCTGCGGCGAGAGCGCGCGCGCCCGTGGTGGCCCACGGCGCCCGTCGCCGTCAACGTCGGCAAGAGCCGCGTCACGCCGCTCGAGGACGCCGCGGCCGACTACGAGGCCTCGCTGCGGGCCGTGTGGCCGGTCGCCGACCTGGTGGTGCTCAACGTCAGCTCGCCGAACACGCCGGGGCTGCGGACGCTGCAGGAGGCCGGCCCGCTGTCCGAACTCCTAGCGCTGGCGGCGGCGCTGCGCGACGAGTTGGGGCCGATGCCGCTCCTGCTCAAGGTGTCGCCCGACCTCGAGCCCGCCGACCTCGACACGGTCGTCGACCAGACCGAGCGGCACGGGCTCGACGGACTGGTGGCCACCAACACGACCATCCGCCGCGACGTGCTGCCGAGCGATCCCGACGAGGCCGGGGGCCTCTCGGGGGCGCCGCTGGGCCCCATCGCCCTCGAGGTGTTGCGCCAGCTCCGCGAGCGCACCCGCCTGCCCCTGATCGCGGTCGGCGGCATCTTCACGGCCGACGACGCGATCGCGCGCCTCGAGGCCGGGGCCAGCCTGCTGCAGGTGTACACGGGTTGGATCTACGAGGGGCCGATGATGCCGCGGAAGATGGCCGCGGGCATCCGGCGCTGGCTCGACACGACCGGGCACGCCACCCTCGACGACTACCTCGCCGCGCGCGACGCCGCCTGAGCCGCCGTCAGTCGGGGCGCGCCTTCGGCTGGACGCGGCGCGGCACGTGGAAGCGCGCCTCGCTCACCCCGTGGCGCGCGTTCGCGACGCGCCCCAGGGCGAACAGCAGGTCGGAGAGCCGGTTGAGGTAGCGCAGCGCCACCTCGTTGACCTCCTCCTCCGCCGCCAACGCGACCGCGGCGCGCTCCGCGCGCCGGCACACCGCTCGGGCGAACTGCAGCGCCGCGCTGGAGGCGTGCCCGCCCGGGACGATGAACTGCCGCAGCGGCTCGAGCTCCTCGTCGAAGCGGTCGATCAGGCCCTCGAGCGCCGCGACGTCCTCCTCCTGCATCGGCCGCAGCACCCCCCGCGCCGGTGCGTCGTGTGGCGTCGCCAGGTCGGAACCGACGTCGAAGAGGTCGCGCTGCAGCTCCGCCACGACCCTGTCGAGCTCGATGTCGAGCCCCTGCGCGCGGGCCATCCCGAGCGCGGCGTTGGCCTCGTCCACCGCGCCATAGGCCTCGACGCGCAGCGCGTCCTTGCGAACCCGGCGCCCCCCGAAGAGCGCGGTCGTGCCGTCGTCACCCGTGCGCGTGTACAACTTCATTCGACGAGCATAGCCTGGGCTCCGGGGCCCCGGGCCTGCGCTCCGGGGCCCAGGGCCTGGGCCCCGGAGCCCGGAGCCCGAGGCCCGGCGCCCGCGGCACACCGCAGCCGCGGACCCGGCCGCCCGCGCGGAGGACCCGAGCGGTAACCTGCGGCCGGTGGGCGACCTCGAACAGCACTTCCTGACCGAACCCGAGGCGCTCGCCTGGATCGTGGCCGAACTGGGCCCGCGGCCCGGCGAGCGCGTCGTCGAGTTGGGGGCGGGCGCCGGCACGATCGCGCAGGCGCTCTCGCGGGTGGTCGCGCCGGCGGACCTGACGCTCGTGGAACTCGATCCCCGGCTCGCCACCGGCCTCCAGCAGCGGTTCGCCGGCGCGCGGGTCCTGACCGAGGACTGGCGGCAGGCCTGGCGTCGCCTCCCCCCGCCCGACGTCCTGGTCGTGTCGCTCCCCCACGCGCTCGTCCCCGCGGTGCTCGCGGCCGCCACCGCCGCGCCGCCGCGCGTCGCCGTCGTCGCCGTCGCGGCCGACGACCCGCCGAGCTTGCC
>JAHYJQ010000352.1 GCA_019429025.1 Trueperaceae bacterium
ACCTCGTGGCCATGCGAGTCGTTGACCTGCTTGAAGCCGTCCAGGTCGATGAACAGGAGCGCCACCCGGCGGCCCTTGCGGCCGGCGGAGGCCAGCGCCTGCCCGAGCCGATCCAGGATGAGCCGCCGGTTCGGCAGCTCGGTCAGCGCGTCGTGGGTCGCCAGACGCTCGAAGCGGGCGCGCTCCGCCTGCAGCTCCGCCTCGAGGGCCCGGCGCTGCACGGCCGCCGACACCTGCGCGGCGATCGCCTCCGCCGTCGACCGGTCGTCGTCGTCGAAGGCGTCGTCGCGGTCGAAGTGATCGAGGTTGAGCAGGCCGTGGATCTCGCCGGCCAGCGTGATCGGCACGGACAGCGTCACCCGGATCTCGCCGCGTCGCCCCACCCGCTCGAGCACGTCGAGCTTCTCCGGCTCGAGCCCGAGGGGCGCGTGGCCCTGAACGCGCTCCGTCACCGGCTCGCCCGCGTGCCCGATGTCGGAAAGCGTGAGCGTGATCTGGCGCAACGCCTCGAGGTCGTAGCCGACGGCCGCCTCGAAGCAGAATCTCCCCTCGCCGAGCGACAACAGGATGCTGCCCGCCTGCGCATCGGGGACGATCTCGACCGCGCGCTCCAGGGCGTGCTGGTAGAAGCGGGCGTCGACCATGCTGCCGAGCAGCTCGTTGGTCAGCGCGACCAGCGCGCCGCGGAAGGCGACCTCGCGCTCGAGGCGGCGCTGCTCCGCGATCCGCTGGCTGACGTCGCGGGCGCTGAATGCGGCGCCCACGAAGCGCCCGCCGTCCTCCAGCGTCTGGACCATCGTCTCGAGGTAGCGGTAGCCGCCGTCGGCGTGCGGCGAGCGGTGGACGATCACGCCGCCGGCGCGGCTGGCGAAGCGCTCGGCGATCAGCTGTTCGAGGTACGGATGCTCGTCCGGGTGGACGACGTCGCGCAGCGTCCGGCCCATGAGCCGGTCGGGCGCATGGCCCATGACGGCGCCGACGCTGGGGCTCACGTAGGCGATGCGCATGCTCTCGTCGACGATGACGAGCAGGTCGCGCAGCGACGCCAGCGCACGGCGCAGCACGTCGTCGGTGACGATCAGGCCCGGTCGATCGGCCTCACTGCCCAGGTCGTCCACGCCGAGCGCCACCTCCGAATCGGCAGCCTATCGGATTACGGTGCTCGGCGTTGGCCAGCATGCACGCCGGGTCGTCCGACCACGGGCGCCGGCGATGCTAGCCTCGCTGGTGATGACGAGCCTGCGCGACGACGTCACCGTCCTCATCACCTCCTTCCTCGAACCCGAACACGTGCGCCGCATCGCCGAAGCGGGTACGGGCGTCCGCGTCCTCTACGATCCGGGGCTCGTCGCGCCGCCGCGCTTCGCGGGGGACCACAGCGGCCGACCCGACTTCCGCCGGTCGCCGGACCAGGAGGCGCGCTACCGCGGCTGGCTGGTCGAGGCCGACGTGCACTTCGACCTCGATGCCGAGCTCGCGCCGGCGTTCCCGACCCTGGCGCCGCGCCTGCGCTGGATCCAGGCGACCTCGTCGGGCATCGGCCCCGTCGTGCGGCGCACGGGACTCGACCGCAGCGGCGTGACGATCACCAACGCCGCCGGCATCCACGCCGTGCCGCTCGCCGAGCACGCGCTGCTCGCGCTGCTGTACTTCGTCAAGGACGTGCCGGCGCGGCTGCGGGAGCAGCGGGCGCACGCCTGGGAGCGCCACTCGACCCGCGAGCTGCGCGGCCTGACCGCGACCGTGGTCGGCCTCGGCGCCGTCGGCCTCGAGGTCGCCCGCACGCTGCGGTCGGTCGGCGTGCACGTCATCGGCGTCCGACGCTCGCCGCTCGCCGCCGACGAGACGACCCGGGTCGACGAGGCCACCACGCCCGCGCACCTGCGCGAGGTCCTGCCGCGCAGCGACGCGCTGGTCCTCATCGCCCCGCACACCCGCGAAACGGAGGGCATGATCGGCGCGACCGAGTTGGCGCTGCTACCCGCCGGCGCGATCGTGGTCAACATCGCCCGCGGCGCGCTGATCGACGAGGTCGCGCTGATCGACGCGCTGCGGCGCGGCCATCTCGGCGGCGCCGCCCTCGACGTGGCCGCGGTCGAGCCGCTGCCGGCCGACAGTCCGCTGTGGGACCTGCCCAACGTGCTCATCACGCCGCACTCGGCCGCCACCGTGGCGCGCGAGAACGAGCGGCTCACCGACCTGTTCGTCGAGAACCTGCGCCGCTACCGCGAGGGCGCGCCGCTGCTCAACCTGCTGCGTCTCTGAGGCGCGTGTCGCCGAACCCGTGGCCGCACGCCGGCGGGTTCGGGGGCACAGGCGCGGGATCGCCAGCGCGCTCAGGACCCCGTGGACCGCCGGTACTCCCCCACCGTCCCCCCGGCCGCCAGCGCGGCCTGGATGGCGCGGTCGCGCGCGAGCGCCTCGGGCACGGCCGCCATGACCGCCACCAGCCGCTCGGCAGGCACGACCACCACGCCGTTCTCGTCGCCGAGCAGCGCGTCGCCGGGACGTACCACCATCCCGCCGACCGACACCGGCACCTGCGTCTCGCCGCGGGTGCCGAACACGCCGGCGCGCGGCGTGGCCCCGGTGGCGAAGACCGGGAAGCCGAGTCGGGCGTGCGCCGCCACGTCGCGGCAGGGGGCGCCGAGCACGGCGCCGACCGCGCCGCGGTTGCGGGCGGAGAGCGAGGTGTTCTCGCCCCAGAAGGCGACCGACGCCGCGCCGGGCCCCTCGACCACGACGACGTCGCCCGGCTGCGCAAGGTCGATGGCGTCGAAGACGGCGGCGAGCTCGGTGCCGGCTGGCCGCGCGGTCACCGCCCGCCCCACCAGGCGGGCGCCCGGCCACATGGGGCGCACCTCGCTCCCCATCGCGTTGCTGCGGCCCATGGCGTCCGCGAGGATGCAGCTGAAGCCCTCCTCGTGGAGCGCGTGCCGGCGCAGGGCCGCCCAGGCGGCCGCGACCGGGTCGGTCGACGCGACCGGGTCGGTCGACGCGACCG
>JAHYJQ010000353.1 GCA_019429025.1 Trueperaceae bacterium
CCATCACGCGCACGGTGCCCTGGAAGGCCGGCAGGTCGAAGCCCACCTCGGCGCGGCCGTCCACCAGCTCGACCGGGCCGCTGAACAGGGCCAGCACGTCCTCGGCCGGGAGGGGGCCGCTTCGCGCGGCCTCGTCGCCGTCGGCACCGCCGCCGGAGCGCACCTCGCCCATGGCGCCGGCGCGCGCGTCGATCAGTCGCCCGTAGAGGTCGCGGATCGCGACGCCCAGGCGCCGCTGGCCGAAGTAGTGGCCGGTCGGGTCGGGGGGCTCGAACCCGGTGAGCGTGAGCGCCCCGAGGTCGACCGCCGCGACCGTGGCGTAGGCGGGCCCGTCGGGCGCGTCGGGCAGCTCGAGGGTGAGCGCCAACCGCTCGCGGCCGTGCACCTCGTCGGGCGCGAGCAGCACCGTTCGTAGCACGCGGGCTCCCGGTTCCACGGCGGCGTGCGCCACGCCCAGGCTGCGCGCCGGGACGTGTTCCGGGCCGTCGCTGGGGCGGATCAGGCTGGCGGTGACGTAGGCGCCCACGCCCCAGTCGTCGGTCACGGGCAGCTCGACGACGGTCTCGCCGTCGACGGGGACGAGGCGCGTGTCGATCACGCGGTCCGCGAGCACCGAGACGAGCGCCATGCCGGCGCCCTCGGGGACGATGCGCAGGCGCGCCACGTCGCCGGGTGCGTAGCCCGCCGCGTCGAGCGACACCTCGAGCATCTCGGGCGTCTCGCGCGCCGAGGCGGCGGGGTACCAGCCGGCCGAGAACGCCATCGAGGCGCTGGCGAAGGCGTCGCCCTCGTAGCTCACGCGCAGCTCGTGGCGACCCCAGGTGACGGGGACGGCGATACGCGCCGGGCCCTCAGCCCGGGCGGGTCCGTCGTCCGCGTCGGCGCCGCCGGCGCCGCCGGCGCCGACGCGCACGACACCCTCGGCCACCCGCTGCCGCTGGCTGACGGGCTCCCAGTACCAGCTGCCGCCCTGGCTGAACCACTGGTAGCGCGTCTCGACGCGGTCGACCTGCCAGCGCACTTCGCCGGGCATGGCCTCGCCGTCCGGGCCGACCAGCACCAGCTCGAAGGCGGCCTCCGCGTGCTCGGGCAGCGCGCCGTCGAACGCGGGGCGGATCCCCACGACGGGGCCCGGCGGCCGCAGCGCGCGCGTCAGGCTGCGCTCCACCGGCCGCGACGACCCGTCGACGAGCGTCGCGTCCACGTCGAGGGCATAGGGGCGGTTCTCGAGGACGAGGCGGTCGAGCGGCAGGGGCGCCGTGAGCCGGCCGTCGGCATCGGTCTGCAGGCCGGCGTCGAACGGGCGCCGCTGCGCATCGACGGGGTGGTCGTGGCGGCCGAAGAGGAAGCCGGGCCAGCCGGGGAGCTCGGGCGTCGCGAACACGCCCACGCTGCCCGACAGCGCCAGCCCCGCCGCGGGCGGCCCGAAGAGGTGGCGCGCCTCGATGCGCAGGTTCGGCGGCAACGCCGGGTCGACCGGGCCCTCGCGGTCGAGGGCCAGGTCGAAGTCGACGCGCTCCGGGACGAAGTCCTCGACGAGCACGGCGGCGCTCGCGAGCGCGGGCGCGTCGGGGTCGGCGTGCACCTCGAGGCGCCAGACGCCGCGCGGCACGTCGGATCCCAGCGGGAACGACACGACGTGCCCGCCCGCCAGGTCGCGCTGCGACACGACCCGTGCGGCCTCCACCCCGTCGGGCCGCAGCAACCGCGTGGTGAGCGGCAGGCCGGGGACCGCGCGCGCCCCGGGGTCGCGGACGAGCGCGGTCAGGTGGATCGTCTCGCCGGGGCGGTAGGCGCCGCGGTCGGGGGTCAGGAAGACGTCGAGGGGGCCGGGGGCCTCGCGCCCCTCGACCCCGCGGTCGGAGAGGTCGAACTCGCTCTCCTCGAGCGAGAGCACGGCCATGTCGCCGTCGCCCTCGACCAGCACCAGGGCCGGGGCGGCCGCGCCGGTGCCGCGCGTGAGCCCCGCGGCGAAGCGCGCGAGTCCCTGCGCGTCGGTGCGCGCCTCGCCCAGGACGCGGTTGGAGCGCGCCAGCAGGGTCACCCGCAGGCCCTCGACGGGCCGGGCGTCGGACAGGCGCTGCGCGACCACGTGCACCCCGTCCGCGCCCGACAGGGTGGTGACACCGAGGTCGGACACGAGGAACCACTGCGTCGCCGGCGGCGCCTCCCACGGGTCCGCGCCGGGCACGCTCGCGCGCAGCACGTAGACGCCGGGCTCGAGGGCGCCGAGGTCGTCGAGCGGCAGGCGCGAGGTGGTCGCCCGATTGAGCGTCCCGTCGAGCCGCGCCGTGCCCTGCCAGACGGGCTCGGCCAGCAGCGACTCGAAGCGCTCGCCCTCCCAGGCGGAGAGCGCCTCGGCGAACTGGCCCTCGCGGATCGCGTTGACCAGGTTGCGGTCCGAGACGCGCAGGAGCCGCAGCTCCAGCTGGTCGGCGTTGACCGTCTCGACCGGCAGCGCGCGCGGACCGACGGCCGGCAGCACGTAGGCGCGGCCGGGGAAGCGCACCGACGGCGCCCGGTCGCGGACGTAGACCTCGAGGGGCACGTCGCGGGGCAGCGCGTCGCCGGTGACGGCGGGCAGGCCGGCGCGCAGCGTCACGGCGTAGGTCTCGCCGTAGGCGACGCCGGTCAGGCACAGCTGGGACCCCTCGATCTCGAGGGCCAGGCCGGTCGCGTCGCTGCGCACGAAGGGCGCGTAGTCGCGCGTCGGCGAGAGGTCCTCGGAGAAGGTCAGGCAGATGCGCGGCGCGGCGCCGCTGGCGTCGACGTCGTGCACGAGCAGCCGGAAGCCGAAGCGGGCCCACAGGCGGGCCAGGTCCTCGGGTGCGACGCCGGGGCGGAGCGCGTCCGCGAGGCGCAGCGCGCCCAACGCGGCGTCGCCGCGGTAGGTCGCCTCGAGCGCGCTGGCCAGCACCACGAGCGCCGGCGCCCGCGCGGCCTCGTCGAGCCGCCGGGCGGCGTTGATCGCCGCCAGGGCGGCCCGCCGGTTCAGGTCGTAG
>JAHYJQ010000354.1 GCA_019429025.1 Trueperaceae bacterium
CCCGGCCGCGCGCTCGTCGCCGACGCCGGCACGCTGATCACCCGCGTCCAACACGTCAAGACGGGCCCCCGCCGGCACGTCATCGCCGACGCCGGCATGGCCGACCTGCTGCGCCCGGCGCTCTACGGCGCCCACCACCCGGTGCGGCGCATCCCGCCGGGCGACGCGGGCGCCGACGCCGCGCCGGGACCCCTCGTCGCCAGCGACATCGACGGGCCGCTGTGCGAGAACGGCGACCGCCTCGCGCAGGGCGTCGCGTTGGGCGACGTCGCCCCCGGCGACCTCATCGCCGTCGGCCAGGCTGGCGCCTACGGCTGGACGATGGGCTCCTGGTACGCGTCGCACGTGCGCATCGCCGAGGTCGCGCTGCAGGGCGGCCGCGCCTGGCTGCTGCGCGAGGCCGAGCCGCTCGCCGAGCTGTGGGCGCGCGAGCGCCCCGTGACCGAACGCGTGGCCGTGACGGCCCCGTCGGCGGCGGCGTCCGACGAGCCCTGGCGCCACGATGGGCCGCAGGGCGCGCAGCTGGCCGCGGCGTTCGCCGCCGAGCTGGCGGAGGAGCCCGGCCGCTGGTCGCTCGCCGCGGAGCTCGCCGACGGCTCCCGGGTCGCGCGCGCGCCCGACGCCGGCGCCCCGGCAGCGTCGCTCATCAAGCTGCTGCTGCTCGGCGCGGCGCTCGACCCCGCCGTCGACGCGCCCGCCTGGGACGAGCGCGTCGCCCTCGCGGCCGACGACCTCGCGACCGGCAGCGGCGTCCTGCGGCTGCTGGCGCCCGGCCTCGCCCCCACCTGGGGCGACCTGCTCACGCTGATGATCACGCACTCCGACAACCTCGCCACCAACGTGGTGATGCGGCGGCTCGGCAGCGAGCGCAGCAACGCCTGGGGCGAGGCCCACGGCCTGACGTCCACGCGCGTCGTCGGCCCGCTGCAGGTGAGCGAGGAGCGCTGGACCGCCGCCCAGAAGCGCGGCGAGCGCGCGCGCACGACCGCGGCCGAGACCGCCCTGCTCGCCAGCGCCCTGGTCCGGCCCGAGTTGGGGTGGCTGCCGCAGGACGCGACCGCCCGCGCGGCGGCCATCCTGCGCTCGAGCGCGTTCCGCGACGGCCTCCTGCGCCGCGTCGGCGACGACCTCGCGGTCGGCGCCAAGGGCGGCTGGATCACCGGCGTGCGCCACGAGGTGGCCGTGTGGTGGGGGCCCGACGGGCGCTGGCTGGGCACGCTCGCGGCGCTGTGCCACGAGCACCCCGACGCTGCGACCCACCTCGACCACGCCGCGTTGCGGGCGCTCGGGCGGCTGGGGCAGGCGTTCGACGCCGCCGGGCGCCGGGCTCTGCCCGGCGCCCGGCCCGCGCGGCGCCCGGGCCGCAGCGAACCGTGGGCGAAGAGCCAAACGTCCTGACGAACGGGCGGGTACCCTGAGCGCGTGAAGAAGCGCATCGTCGTCATCGGAGCGGGATTCGGCGGCCTCGGCGCCGCCGCGCGGCTCGCCGCCAGCGGCCACCACGTCACCTTGGTCGAGCAACTCGACAAGCTCGGCGGACGCGGCTACGTCTTCGAGCAGGACGGCTTCTCGTTCGACGCGGGCCCCACGATCATCACCGCGCCGTGGATGTTCGACGACATCTGGAACAAGGCCGGCAAGCGCCGCGAGGACTACGTCGAGTTCAGCAAGTGCGACCCGTTCTACCGGATCTTCGACCACGAACACGTCCCCTTCGACTACAACGACGACGAGATGTTCATCCTCTCGGAGATCGACAGGCGCAACCCTGCCGACAAGCGCGGCTACCTCAACTTCGTCCACATGGCCAAGCGCATCTTCGACAAGGGCTTCGTCGAGCTGGCCGACAAGCCCTTCCACACCGTCGCCGACATGCTGCGCGTCGCGCCCGACCTCATCAAGCTGCAGTCGTACAAGAGCGTCTACCGGCTGGTGTCGAACTACGTGCAGGACCCCTTCCTGCGCCAGGTGTTCAGCTTCCACCCGCTGCTCGTCGGCGGCAACCCCTTCGACACGACCTCGATCTACGCGATGATCCACTACCTCGAGCGCGAGTGGGGCGTGTGGTACGCGATGGGTGGCACCGGCAAGCTGGTCGCGGCCTTCGGCCGGCTGATCGAGGAGCTCGGCGGCGAGGTGCTGCTCGAGGCCCCCGTCGAGCGCATCGTCGTCGAGGACGGCCCCGACGGCAAGCCGCGCGCCACCGGCGTCGCGCTGTCCGACGGCCGTGTGATCCCGGCGGACGCGGTGGTCTCCAACGCCGACGTCGCGCACACCTACACCAAGCTGATCGACCCGAAATACCGCAAGGTCATGACCGACGGCAAGATGGAGCGCACGCGCTACGCGATGAGCCTGGTCGTCATCTACTTCGGCACCAAGAAGCGCTACGCCCACGAGGGCCTGCTCGCGCACCACAACATCCTGCTCGGGCCCCGCTACAAGGGCCTGCTCGACGACATCTTCCACAACAAGGGCCGGCTGGCGGACGACTTCAGCCTCTACCTGCACATGCCGACGATCACCGACCCGACGATCGCCCCCGAGGGCCACGAGTCGTTCTACGTGCTCTCCCCCGTGCCCAACCTCAAGTCCGGCATCTCCTGGGAGCAGCACGCGAGCAGCTACCGCGACGCGATCATGCAGCACCTCGAGGACCACTACCTCCCCGACCTGCAGGCCAACCTGGTCACCGAGAAGTTCGTCGACCCGCGCTACTTCCGCGACCGGCTGCACGCCGCCCAGGGCTCCGCCTTCTCCGTCGAGCCGATCCTGACGCAGTCGGCCTGGTTCCGCCCGCACAACCGCTCGCAGGACGTCCCCAACCTCTACCTGGTCGGGGCCGGCACGCACCCCGGGGCCGGGCTGCCGGGGGTGCTCTCCTCGGCGAAGATCGCGGACGACCTCATCGGGCCCGCTTAGCGTCGCGTTGGGGCGGGGGCGGGCGTGTGCGCGGACCTGGAGTCACGTTCCGTGCCAACGGTCCGCGCAC
>JAHYJQ010000355.1 GCA_019429025.1 Trueperaceae bacterium
CTCGACGGCCTCCCTGACGTCAGGCACCACCGTCCTCGAGGGCCTCGAGGCGGGCTTCGGCCCGGGCACCACGCTGCTGCACGACCCGCGCGGGCGCTTCACCGGCGCCGACGGGCAGCCGCTGCGGGCCGAGGTCGGCATCGCCGTCGTCGGCGAACCGCCCTACGCCGAGTGGTTCGGCGACAGCGTCAGCCTGGCGCTGCCGTGGCGTGAGGTGGCCCTCGTCGAGGACCTGCGTGAGCAGGTCGACGTGCTGGCGGTCGTGCTCCTCTCCGGTCGCCCGCTCGTGCTGGACCGCATCCTGGACCTGGCCGACGCGGTCGTCGCCGCCTGGCTCCCCGGCAGCGAGGGCGACGGCGTCACCGACGTCCTCTTGGGCGCGCGCGACTTCGTCGGCACGCTCCCGTACGCCTGGCCGCGGCACGTCGTGCAGCTGCCGTTCGACCACGACGACCCGCCCGTCCTGGGCCCCGACGCGCCCCTCTTCCCGCGCGGCTACGGCCTGCGCTACGCCGACGCCGGCGGCGCGGTCCCGGTCGACCCGCCCCCCGTTCTCGGAAGGAGCCACCCATGACCCTTCGTTCCGCCCGACCGCTCATCGTCCTCGTCGCGATCGCCCTGGCCGGCCTGGCCGCGCTGGCGGCGGCCCAGGACGAGCCCGCCCTGCGCCTCGTCGACTTCGACAGCGGCGTCCCGGCCGCCCGCGACGCCTTCGACAACCCCATCGGTTTCAGCACCTGGCAGGACGGCGGCGGCGCGCTGGCGCTCTCCGCCGTCGCCGTCGAACCCGGCGACGCCCTGGCGCTGCCCGGCCAGGAGGCCGTCGAGCACGTCCTGCGGGTCGACCACCGCATCGCGTCGTGGGGCGGGTTCACCCATGCGTTCTTCGACGACGGCATGACGCGGTGGGTGCCGGTCGACCTCGCCGGCTACGCCGGCCTGCGCTTCTGGTACGCCGGCGACGGCCGCGGGGGCACGGTGCAGGTCGACCTCTTCGACAACCGCAACCCGGCCCTCACCGGCGACAGCGCGGAGCGCTGGTTCTTCCGCTTCGTCGACGACACCACCGACTGGCGGCTCGTCGAGATCCCCTTCTCGTCGTTCGCGCGGCGGACCGACTTCCAGCCCGGCGGCGCTCCCAACGATGGGCTCGGCCTGGACGAGGCCTCCGGCTGGGCGCTCGGCTTCCCGCCCGGTGAGGGGACGAGCCACGTGGCCCGGGTCGAGGCGTACGGCGATTCCGGCGTCGTCGCCGAGGGCGTCGTGACGGTCGAGTTCGCCGATGCCTTGACGGCGGTCGACGAGGGCGACGACGGTGAGCTCAGGATCGTGCTCTCCGAGGCCAGCGACGAGGCCGTCTCGGTGCGGGTCTTCGTCCGGGGCGACGAGGCGCAGGAGTACCGCGACATCCTGCCCCTCAACGAGCTGGTGGTGTTCCCACCCGGCGTCACGGAGGCCACCGTCGTCTTCCGCACGCTGGAGGATGGCCGCCACGAGGGCGACGAGCGGGCGGTGGCGCTGCTCGACGGCCCCCGCGGCGCCGCCCTCGGCTTCCAACGGCGCGCCGTGATCCTCATCCGCGACGCCGATCCGTTCGATCCCGACCTGATCGCCGAGTTCGGCGATGGTCTCGAGCCCTTCGAGGCCGACGCCGGCACGACGGCCCGCGCCATCGAGCTGCTCGCGACCGCCGCCGACGCGCGACCCGACCAGGCCCGCTTCGAGGGCGTGCTGGCCTTCTCCTGGGAGGAGGTTGGCGAGGTGCGCGCCCGCTTCCCGCAGGCGCTGGACGCGAGCCACGCGGACGGCGTCGAGTTCTGGTTCCACGGCGACGGCAGCGGCCGCGAGGCGCGGGTTCAGCTCCTCGACGGCCGCGACGAGACGCGGCCATGGGAGCTCGCCTGGTCCGACGAGTTCGACGGGCCGGCCGGCACGCTCCCCGACCCGAGCGTGTGGACGCCCGAGATCGGCGACGGCACCGCCAACGGCATCCCCGGCTGGGGCAACGCCGAGCGCCAGGCGTACACCGACGATCCCGCCAACCTCGCGCTCGACGGCGACGGGCACCTGGTGATCCGGGCACTCGAGACGCACGGCGACGCGCCACTGTGCTACTACGGCGAGCCCTGCGAGTACACCTCGGCCCGCATCATCACCGCCGGCGCCGTCGAGGTGGCCTACGGACGCATCGAGGCGCGCATCAAGATCCCCACCGGCCAGGGCCTGTGGCCCGCCTTCTGGATGCTGGGCAACGACCTCGCCGAGGTCGGCTGGCCCGAGTCCGGCGAGATCGACATCATGGAGAACGTCGGGCGCGAGCCCGAGCGGGTGCACGGCACGATCCACGGCCCCGGCTACTCCGGGGGCAACGCCATCGGCCGCGGCACCACGCTGCCGGGCGGCGGGGCGTTCGCCGACGACTTCCACGTCTACGCCATCGACTGGACCCCCGACCGCATCGTCTGGTCGCTCGACGGCGAGCCGTACTTCACGGTGACCCCCGCCGACCTGCCGCGCGGCGCGCGCTGGGTGTTCGACCACCCGCACTTCCTCATCCTCAACGTCGCGGTGGGCGGGCACTGGCCCGGCTACCCCGACGACACGACCACCTTCCCGCAGGAGATGGTCATCGACTACGTGCGCGTCTACCAGGCGCCCGACACCTCCGCCCGCTTCGAGGCCACCTTCGTCGACGACGCCGAGGGCTGGACCCGCGTGCGGCTGCCGTTCGCGGCGTTCGAGCGGGCCGCCGACCAGCCCGAAGGCGCGCCGGAGGGCGACTTCGAGGGCCGTGACCTGTGGGGCGTCGCCATCGAGGTCGGCGGCGGCGCGGGCTCGGCGATGATCGACGAGGTGCGCTGGTACGTGGGCGAGTGAGCCGTTGCCGGCGGGGCGGCGTGACCTGACCGGGATGCCCGCTGCCTCGGTCACCGCCCGCCCCGCCGTGCCCAGCGACGTCCACGCCATCGAGGC
>JAHYJQ010000356.1 GCA_019429025.1 Trueperaceae bacterium
GGGCAACCCCGGCCGGCCGCGCAAGCCCTACAAGCAGTGGCCTGACGGGGCCGCTTACGCCACCGTGAACAAAACCTACAAGAAGGGCCGGGTCTCCGCGGTGGACCGCAAGCTCGTCTACGGAACCCAGGAGGGCCTCGACAGCGCGCTCGCCAACTCTGCCTCCAGCGACAAAGTCAACACGGCCTTCGTCGAACGACAGAACGGCACCGACCGGTGCTACAATGCGTCACCGCCGGCGTCTCGGCGATCCCCCTCGGCGGTGCAGTAGCGATCCCCTTGGCGTCGCCACAGCGACCTCGCTGGCAGCCGTGAGGTGATCCCCCTTGGCGATGTCGCACCGATGTCGCTTCTCATCGAAAAGATCTCGCGGCCGGTCGTCGTGGGGGCATGGTGGCTGGGCACGTTCGCGGGCGCCGCGTCGTTACGGGACTCGTCTCACAAGATGAGGTAGATCGGGGAGTTGGAGGGTGGAGGCTCGGAGGTTGCGACTCCGAGCCTCCGAGGGACCGCCTCCGGCGAAGTCGACAGTCCCCGCGGAAGGTTGACTGAAGGAGCGCCGGGCGTCCAGCCCTCGGTTGGAGGCCGGCGATTCTTCCCGCATCTCGGCAGTTCGCGTGCGGTTGGTGCGACGCCCTCGTGGTGGTGTGCCGGCCGTGCGATCGCGGTCAGCGGTACTGCTCGTCCTCGTGTTCGCGATCGGGGCGCCGTGCGTCGCTGCGCCGAGCGGGCAAGAAGTACCAGGCGACCGGAGGGGGTCGCGCCCATCATGCTGCGCGTCAGCAGCTCTACCTGGACCGGCTTCCGCCAAAGATGACGCATCAGGGTTCCGCTGCGGCGTTGGATGGCGCAAGGCTGTCCGGGGCGACGTCGTCGTTCGTGCGCGAGGAGGAGTCGGATGAGCGAGCGGCCGTGGTCCAAGTTGGTCCCGCCGGAGAGCGCGGCAGGCCTGTCGATGGAGTCGGCGTCCGCGTCGCCGCCGCCGGCGCAGTTGCTCGAGCGGTGGCGGACGGTGGCGGTGGCCCTCGAGCCACGGTTCGTGAAGGCGTGGTCGGCGCACGGTGCATGCACGGGCTGGTTCGCTGCGACTTCTGCGGTCGCGCGGTGCGTCCCCCGGAGGGTGGTGCTGGACCGGTCGGCGGGGCGGGCTCGCCGCCGTCGGCGTCGGGACGGGAGCTGAGCCGTGATGGAGCTTCGCCGGGTGGCGCCGACGGCGCTGGATCTCTCCCTGTCGCGGTTGCGTCAGCTTCCGGAGGGGGCGGTGCGTCGCAAGGAGGAGTCGCTGCGGAGCAAGGGGCAGCTGAGCCCGCTGGCGGCGGCGTCGTCGGAGGGTCGTCTGGTGCTGGTGGACGGCTTCCTGCGGCAGCTGGCGGCGGTGCGGCTGGGGCTGGAGTCGGTGCTGGTCGAGGTGGTGGAGCTCTCGCCGACGCAGATGAAGGCGCAGGTGTACCTGCGCAACCGGGAGCGGGGTCTGCGGCTGATCGAGGAGTGTCGCCTGGTGCGGGAGCTGGTCGAGGTGGATCGGCTGAGCCAGGTGGAGGTCGGGGACGTGCTGGAGCGGCACAAGAGCTGGGTGTGCCGGCGTCTGTCGCTGAGCCGGGAGGTGAGCGCGCACCTGCTGGAGGATCTGTCGCTGGGCCTTCTGGGGGAGGGATCGTTGCGCAAGCTGGCGCAGTTGCCGGCGCGCAACCAGGAGGAACTGTGGGCGGTGTGCCAGCGGGACGGGCTCGGGTCGAAGGAGGTCCGGGCGCTGGCCGAGCTGTGGCTGCGGGCGCCCGATCCGGAGTCGCGCCGCTATCTGCTCGCGCACCCGCGCGAGGCGCTGCGGCTGGCGGGGGGGGCGGAGCCGACATCCGAGGATCCCCGGCTTGGCAAGGCGGGCCGCGATCTGCTCGGGAGCCTGCTGACGCTGCGCCGGATCGCCCTGCGAGTGACGAGCCGAGTGGGCGAGGGGCTGGGCGAGCTGCCGCCGGAGGCGCTCGCGCAGTTGGAGAAGGTGACGCAGCGCGCGGACGCGGACTGTCGCGCGGCGCTAGACGCGGTCGCGGCCCGGCTCCGCGCCGCCGGAGGAGCGTCATGAGTCCCGAGGAGAGGCAGCGCCGCCGGGCGCTGATCCTGAAGACGTACGCCGAGACGGGCAGCATCAAGGAGACGCGGCGCCGAACGGGCTTCGCCTTCAGTGCGATCCGTCGGGTCCTTCGCGGCGAGGACCAGCTGCCTCGGGTGCGCCGGCCGGCGGCGCGGCGAAGCAAGTTGGAGCCGTACAAGCCGATGGTCCGGCGGCTCATCGAGGAGGATCGGCTGACGGCGGTCCTCGCGCTGGAGGAGATTCGCGCCCTCGGCTACGACGGCGGCTACACGATCCTCAAGCAGTACGTCCGGTCGGTTCGACCGACGACGGCGCCGCGGGTGACGACTCGGCTGGAGCATCCGCCGGGCGTGTGGGGGCAGGCGGACTGGTCGCCGTACACGGTCACGCTGGGGGGCGAAAGCGTGGTCGTGCACGGCTTCGGGTACGTGCTGCCGTTCTCGCGCTGGATGTTTCTGCGCTTCTCGCTCGACGAGAAGCTCGAGACGCTGGTCGCGATGCACGAGGAGCTGTGGGGCCTGCTCGGGGCGGTGCCGCACAGAAGCAGCTATGACAACATGACGACGGTCGGCCGCCATGTCGGGCCGGGCAAGGTCTGGATCAACCCGCGCTTCGAGGCGTACGCGCAGAAGGTCGACTTCGACATCCACCTGATCGACCCGAACTGCCCGAACCAGCACCCGCACGTCGAGCGGAACTTCCACTACATCGAGAACAACTGCCTGCGGCGCCGCCGTTTCCGCTTCGAGAGCCTCGTTGAGCTCAACGAGCACGCGGCGTGGTGGTGCGATGAGGTGGCGAACGTGCGTACGCACGGGACGACACGGGAACGCCCGGTCGACCGGCTGGTGCGCGAGCGCCCCTTCCTCCAGGCGCTTCC
>JAHYJQ010000357.1 GCA_019429025.1 Trueperaceae bacterium
CTCTACGAGCGGTCGCTCACGGTGCACGGCGAGCGGTCGCGGCTACCACGGCCCGCCTGATCCATGCCCGACGGCGTCATGCGCGTCGACGACTGGCCCCCCGGCATCCGCAACCCCGCACCGGCGGCAGGGTCTACTCGCCAGGCCAGTAGCCGAAGATCGACTTGGTCTCGAGGTAGTCCTCGAACCCGTAGCGGCCCATCTCGCGGCCGTTGCCGGACTGCTTGTAGCCGCCGAACGGAGCCGCGCTGTTGCCCCCGGCGCCGTTGAGGTGCACCATGCCGGTCCGAACCCGCCGCGCTACCCGGCGCGCGCGATCGTGGTCGGCCGACCACACGTGGCCCGAGAGCCCGTAGCGGGTGTCGTTGGCGATGCGGACGGCGTCGTCCTCGTCCTCGTAGCCGATGATGCAGAGCACCGGGCCGAAGATCTCCTCCCGCGCGATGGTCATGTCGTTCGCGACGTGCGTGAAGACCGTCGGCCGCACGTAGTAGCCGCGCGACAGACCTTCGGGCCTGCCGGTGCCGCCCGCGACCAGGCGCGCCCCGTCTCGTACGCCCGCGGCGATCAGGTCCTGGATCTTCTGCCACTGGGCCTCGGACACCACCGGTCCGATCGTCGTGTCGGGATCGTTCGGGTCGCCGACGCGGAGCCCCTCGGCCGCGGCTCTCGCGAGCGCGGCGACCTCGTCCATGCGGTCGTGCGGCACCAGCATGCGCGTGGGCGCGTTGCAGGATTGGCCGCTGTTGGACGCGCAGCGCGCGACACCGGAGGCGACCGCGTGCTCGAAGTCGACGTCGTCGAGCAGGACGTTCGCGGACTTGCCGCCGAGTTCCTGCGTCACGCGCTTGATGCTGTCGGCCGCCCGCTTGGCGACGTCGCGGCCGGCTCGCGTCGAACCGGTGAACGAGATCATGTCGATGTCCGGGTGGGAGGACATCGCGGCGCCGACCGTCGGACCGTCGCCCTGGATCAGGTTGAACACGCCCCGGGGCACGCCCGCCTCGTGCAGGATCTCCGCGAAGATGATCGCCGACAGCGGCGCGATCTCGGACGGCTTGAGTACCATGGTGCAGCCCGTCGCCAACGCCGGCGCCACCTTGCAGCCGATCTGGTTGAGCGGCCAGTTCCACGGCGTGATGAGACCACACACGCCGATCGCCTCACGCACGACCATCGTGGTGCCGATCCGCTCCTCGAACGCGAAGTCCTTCAGGACCTCGATCGCGGTCGACAGGTGGTTGCGGGCGCTGGGGACCTGCGATCGCCGCGCGAGACCGGCGGGGGCACCCATCTCCATCGTGACGGCCTCCGCGAGGTCCGCCGTGCGTGTGTCGTACACCTCGACGATTCGTCCCAGCAGTTCCAGGCGCTCCTCGCGCGAGGTCTGGGAGAAGCCCTCGAAGGCGCGCCGGGCGGCTGCCACCGCACGGTCCACGTCCTCGGCGTTCCCGAGGGCGATGGTCGCGCACGGCTCCTCCGTGGCCGGGTCGATGACGGCCAAGGTCCGATCGCCCCGGGGCGTCACCCATGCGCCGTCGATGTAGAACCTGGAGTGATTCGTCATAACTGGCGGACCTCCTCGTCGGTCGCTCCTCCTGCGTCCGGGGTCTGTCTCGGCGCCCCCGGCGGTTCCTTCCTGAGTGCGGCGCCTGCAGCATCCCACCCATCATCCGCGGGCTTCGTACCGAGCGGGGGCTCCGCAGGCGGGTAGGCTAACCCAGGACCTCAGTCATCCATCACGTCGCCGTCCACGTCACCGACCTGGAAGGCTACGTCGGCCTCTACGAACGCCACTTCGTAGTCGCCGTCGCGAGCCGCCTGACGGCGCGAACGCGTCGAACGCCATGGGCTCGCCGGCAGGGGTCGTAAGGTAGACCGCGATGGCGGGCGCCCGCTCGGCCCGCCCTGGACACCGACTTGAGCGAACGATCCGAACCGCGTCTCCTGCTGCTTCTGTTCGTCGGTGTGCTCATGGCCGCCCTCGACATCGCGATCGTCGGCCCGGCGCTGCCCGCGATCCAGGACGCCTTCGGCGTCGACGCTCGGGCCGCGGCCTGGGTCTTCACGGTCTTCGTGCTCTTCAACCTGGTCGCGACCCCGACCATGGCGAAGCTCTCGGACCGTTGGGGCCGGCGTCCGGTGTACATGCTCGACATCGCGCTCTTCGCCGCCGGCTCGCTGGTCGTGGCGTTGGCGCCGAGCTTCACGCTGCTGCTGGCGGGGCGTGCGCTGCAGGCCATCGGCGCCGGCGGCATCCTGCCGGTGGCCAGCGCCGTCGTCGGCGACGCCTTCCCCCCGGAGCGCCGCGGCCGGGCGCTCGGGATGATCGGCGCCGTGTTCGGGATTGCCTTCCTGGTTGGTCCGCTGTTGGGCGGGTTGCTGCTGCGCTTCGGTTGGCCCTGGCTGTTCCTCATCAACCTGCCCATCGCAGTCGCGCTGCTGGTCGGTACGCAGCGCTGGATGCCCGCCAGCCGGCCGGTCACGCCGCGTCCGTTCGATTGGGCCGGCAGCGGCCTGCTGGGCGGGGCGCTCGCGAGCCTCACGCTGGGCCTGAGCCGCCTCGACACCGCGCAGGGCGCGGCGGCCGTCCTCGACCCGAGCGTGGGTCCGCTGCTGCTGCTGGCGCTCCTCCTCCTCGCCGCGTTCGCCGTCGTCGAGCGACGCGCCGCGGACCCGATCGTGCATCCGCGCCTGCTTGCCTCGGGCCAGATTCGACGCGTCGGCCTCTTCGCGTTCGCCGGCGGCCTGACGGAGGCGTCGATGGTGTTCCTGCCCACGCTGGCGGTGGCGTCGCTGGGCTCGGCGGTGAGCACGGCGTCGTTCATGCTGCTGCCGCTCGTGATCGCCGTGGCGGTCGGAGCGCCGCTGGCGGGCCGGCTGGTCGACCGGGTGGG
>JAHYJQ010000358.1 GCA_019429025.1 Trueperaceae bacterium
GCCGGCGGGGGCCCGGCTTGACGTGTTGGACGCGGGTGATCGGCGTGCCGGCGTCGGCGACGAGCGCGCGGCCGGGCTCGAGGAGCAGCCGCAGGCCGCGGCGTTCCAGCCACGGCCGCACCAGCTCCTGCAGCCCGTCGAAGTCGTAGTCGGGCACCGCGAAGCCGCCGCCGAGGTCGAGCAGCCGCGCCTCCGGGAAGGCGTCGAACAGCGGCGCGACCGCGTCGAGGACGTCCTGGTGCAGGCTCACGTCGCGCAACTGGGAGCCGGCGTGCACGTGGAAGCCGGCGAGCACGCCGGCGGCGTCCACCTCGCGCGCCAGCGCCGCGGCGGCCTCGGGGGTGACGCCGAACTTGCTGTCCTCGGCGCCGGTGGCCATGTGCGGGTGGGTGCGCGGGTCGAGCCGCGGGTTGACCCGCACGACGAAGCGGCTGCCGGCGGGCAGGCCGTGGCGTCGCCAGGCGGCCCAGGTGCCCTCGCCGTCGAGGCTGACGAGGTCCGGCGGCGCCGCGCTGGCGAGGCGGCGCAGCGGCGCGTCGTGCGCCAGCCCGCCGACGAGGACGCGCGTGGCGGGGATGCCGGCGCGCAGCGCGCGGGCCAGCTCGCCGACGGTGATGACCTCGGCCCCGACGTCGAGGGAGGCGAGGTGGGCGAGGACGCCCAGCGACGGGTTCGCCTTGACGGCGAAGCGCAGGTCGACGCCCGGGAAGGCGCCACGCAGCCGCTCCACCTCGCGCGTGACGGCGTCGAGGTCGTAGGCGTACAGCGGCGTGCCGAAGCGCTCCGCCAGGTCGCGCAGGGTGGCGTCGGTCGGGGTGCGGGTCGCGGGGTCCATGCTGGCGAAGAGCCTATCAGCCGTAGACTGGTCGGCATGATGAACCGTCAGATTCGCCGCGCCCAGGCCAAGCAGGACAAGAAGGCCGAGCGCGAGAAGGAGGAGCGGCGCGAGGCGCGCAAGCGCAGGGTGGCGCAGCTGCGGGCCAAGCGCGCCGAGCGCCGCACGGCGGCCCGATCGAAGCCGGCCGCCGCGGCCGACGCCAAGGGCGCCGCCGCGGGCGCCGCCACGGACGCCGGCAAGGGCCCGGGCAAGGCCGGCAAGAAGCCGGGCCGGCGCGCCGGACGGTTCTCCGGCGCGCTCATGATGGTCACGATCTTCTTCATCGTGCTGCAGTCCAGCGTGCCGCCGATGGAAGGCGACAACGAGCTGCTGCGCAGCATCACCGGCGCCGGCTTCTTCCTGCTCTTCGGCTACTTCTCGGTGATGTGGCTCATGCGCCGCGACACGCCGCGCCCGCTGACGATGACCTGGATCACCGGCGGCCTCCTGCTCGTCGGCATCGAGGTCACCAAGGCGCTCCAGGGCGTGGTGCCGTTCGACCCGCTGATGGTCGCGCTGGCGGCGCCCGGCATCGTCGGCGGCTCGTACCTCGGACGGCTGGTGTTCGAGAACACGCCCGCATGACCCCGCTGCAGTTGACGGCGGAGCGACCGCTGGCCGTCATCGGCGCGATGGAGGAGGAGGTCGCGCCGCTGCTCGCGGCGGCGCTCGACGCCCGTGAGGAGGGCGAGGGCCCGTACCGCTGGCACCGCGCCACGCTGGACGGGGTGCCGGTGCTGCTCGCCGCCTGCGGCATCGGCAAGGTCAACGCCGCGGCGCTGACGCAGGCGCTGCTCGGCGGCGGGGCGAGCGCGGTGATCTTCACCGGGGTGGCCGGCGGCGTCGACCCGGGCCTGCGCGTCGGCGACCTGGTCGTCGCGCACGACGCGCTGCAGCACGACGTCGACGTCACGCCGCTCGGCTACGAGGAGGGGCAGGTGCCGGGCGAGCCGCCGGTGTGGGCGGCCGATCCGGGGCTGCGCGACCTGGTCGCCGGCGTCGCCGCCGACGTGGCGGGGGCCGAGGGGGTGCGGTCGATCGTCGGGCGCGTGGCCTCGGGCGACACCTTCGTCGCCGACCCGAAGCGGGTGGCGGACCTGCGGCGCCGCTTCGGGGCGAGCTGCGCCGAGATGGAGGGGGCGGCCGTCGCCCAGGTGTGCGCCCGCTGGGGCGTGCCGTGGGCGATCGTGCGCAGCGTGTCGGACACCGCCGACCACGACGCGGGCGTCGACTTCCGGGCGTTCACCGAGGAGGCGGCGCGGCGGGCGGTGGCCGTGGTGCGGGGGACGCTGCGGCGATGGGCCTGACGCGTGCGCCAGGCAGCACGCGCTCCGGCCCGCCTTCACGAGCGAGCGCGGCCGCCTGCGGGTGCGCTCACGCGCGACGTGAGCTCGGCCCGTCGAACCCGAGCAGGAAGATGAGCGCGGCGGCGTCCCAGGCCTGCGGTCGACAGGCGACCGGGTAGGGCACCGGCGGTCGGTCGTCGCGTGGGTAGCCGGCGACGAGCTCGGGGAGCCGCAGGTCCGGCTGCGCCGCCGCGAGCGCGTAGACGACGTCGCGTACCCGCCTGGCTTCGGCATGGAAGCCGTAGCGCGCCAGGCCGGCGGCGAACAGGGCGGTGTCGTGGGGCCACACCGATCCGTTGTGGTAGCTGACCGGGTTGTAGCGTCGTTCGCGCGTCCCGAGCGTACGGAGGCCCCAGCCCGACCAGGTCTCGGGTCCGAGAAGCGAGCGGACGAGGCGCTCGGCGTGGTCGTCGGGCACGATGCCCGACCACAGCAGGTGGCCGGCGTCCGAGTTGCGCACGCGCAGCGGGCGCTTCTCACCGTCGAGCGCCATGGCGTAGGTGTCGAGGTCGTCGAGCCAGAAGGCCTCGTGGAAGCGCGTCCGCAGCCGTTCTGCCCGTGTCGACCAGCGGTGGCCGGCGTCCGGTTCGCCGAGGCCCGCGTACCATCCGGCCGCCGCCGTGAAGGCCGCGTAGGCGTAGCCCTGGACCTCGGAGACCGCCAGGGCGCCCTCGGCGAGCGAGCCGTCGGCGTGGCTCATCGAGT
>JAHYJQ010000359.1 GCA_019429025.1 Trueperaceae bacterium
CTCCGGGTCGGCGGGCCAGGCGACGACCAGCAGCTCGGGATCGAGCGCGCAGGCGAGGTTGTGGAGCACGCAGCGTAGGCTCTCGGCGAAGCGCACGAACGCCTCGCTGCGTTCGCTGCCATCGAGGGAGACGCGCCCGTCGTCGTCGAGGAAGCGGTCGGCGAGGGCGAGGAGGTCGCCCTCGAGCGGGGCGTCGTCGTCACCGGAGGCGCCGCGCGCGTACGCCGGGGTGAGCGACGAGCCGATCTCGCCGGCGGCGGCGTGGGCCCCGCGCAGCAGTCGGCCGTGCACGACGATGGCCGCGCCGACGCCGCTGTCGATGGAGACGTAGATGACGTGTTCGGCGCCGGCGCCCACGCCGTAGTCGAGCTCGGCGAGCGCGAGCGCGTTGACGTTGTTCTCGAGCAGCGTGGGGCGGCCGAGCACGGTCTCGAGGAGCTCGGCGAGGCCGAAGTCGTGCCATCCCAGCGCCGGGGCCAGGTCGACGTGGCCGTCGGCGGGGTCGATCACGCCTGGCACCGCGATGGCGAGCCGCGCCACCGGCGGGGCCTCCGGCGCGTCGAGCAGGTCGCTCAGCCAGGAGACGAGTGCGGGTTCGAGGCCGGGCTTGAGCTCGGGCCCCCGGTGGTCGCTGCGGGGGCGACCCAGCAGGTCGATGCGCAGGGCACGAGCGGTGCGGCCGGAGAGGTCGACGGCGAGCACGTGGCGGGCGTCGGGCTCGAGCGCGACGCGCTGCGCCGGGCGACCGCCGGTGCCGTCCTCCAGGCCGTCGGGGCGGACGGCGCCGATGGCGGTGAGCTCCTGCAGGATCGACGCGACGGTCGGGATGGAGAGGCCGGTGCGTTGCGAAAGGGCCGCGCGCGAGGCGCTCTCGCCGTCGGCCAGGGCCCGGTACACCATCAGGCGGTTCGAGCCCCGGACGTGGTCGGTCTGCAGTGGCGCGGTCACCGGCGGCCCCCTATCGCTGGGGGTCGGCGCGCGGGGAGCCCCGGCTTCGACAACCCCTTTTCATAAGTGGCTTCAAGGTACGCCGGTCGGTGCCCCGGCGTCAATCCTGCGGCGTCTTCGGCGCGTGCGACGGTGGCGGAGCCGCGCCTGCCTCCGGCGGTGCCGGGTCCGCCACCGGCGGCCGAGCGCCTACCGGCAGGCCCCACGCCCGCAGCGCGTGCTCGGGCGCCAGCCACGCGACCTGCGCCCGCCGCGCGTCGCTCCAGTGCGCCCGGGCCAGCACGTCGCGCACGGGCCCCTTGAGGCCGGCGACGGCCACCCGTAGGCCCCGCTGGTCGAGGTCGACGAGGAGCTGGTGCAGCGTCTCGACGCCGACCCCGTCGATGTCGTGGGCGCCGCCGAGGTCGAGCACCAGGCCCGTGAGGTCCGGCCGCTGGGCCAGCGTGCGCTCGACCGTGTCGCGCAGGAAGCCGACGTTGGCGAAGTACAGCGCCGCGTCGAAGCGCAGCACCGCGACCCCGGGCGGTGCCCAGGCGTCCGGGTAGCGCTTCAGGTTGCGCCACACGCCCTCCTGCGCCAGCCAGCCGACGCTGGCGACGTGGGGGAAGGCGCTCTTGACCACGAACCAGACCAGCGAGACGCCGATGCCGAGCAAAAGGCCGGGCTCGACGCCGACGAGCAGCGTGCCGGCGAACGTCAGCGCCCACACGGCGCCGTCGCTGCGGCGCAGCGCCCACAGGTGGCGCGCCTCGCGCAGGTCGACCAGGCCGCTGACGGCGACCACGACGATGGCGCCGAGGATCGCCTGCGGCAGGTCGTGGAACGCGGGGGTGAACAGCAGCAGCGTGAGCAGTACCAGCAGCGCGGTGACCACGCTGGCCAGGCCCGAGCGGGCGCCGGCCTGGGCGTTGACCGCCGAGCGCGAGAAGCCGCCGGTGACGGGGAAGGCGGCCAGCACCCCGGCGACGAGGTTGGCCAGGCCGAGGCCGGCGAGCTCGCGGTCGGCGTCGACCTGCTCGCCCTCCTTGGCGGCCAGCGAGCGGGCGACCGCGATCGACTCCATGAAGCCGACGAACGAGATCGTGAGCGCGGTGGGCAGCAGCGCCCACACGTCGGCCAGCGACGGCGCGGGCCAGGCGAGGGCCGGCAGGCCGGCGGGCACGACACCGATGGTGCGGACGCCGGCGCCGTCGAGCCCGAGCAGGGCCACTGCGGCGGTGCCGAGCACCACCACGAGCAGCGGGCCGGGGAAGCGCTTGGCGATGCGGCGGCTCAGCAGCAGCAGGGCGACGGCGGCCACGCCCAGGGCCAGCGTGGGCAGGTTCACCTCCGGCAGCCTGCGGGTGAGGTCGAGGAGCGTCCCCAGCGGGTGGCCGCCGGCGAGCGGGACGCCGACCAGATGACGCAGCTGCGAGAGGCCGATGACGATGGCGGCGGCCGACGTGAAGCCGCCGACCACCGCGTGCGACAGGAAGTTGACGAGGATGCCGCCGCGCAGCAGTCCGAGGCCGAGCTGGATGACGCCCACCAGGAGCGCCAGGGTGGCCGCCAGCGTGAGGTAGTCGGCGCTGCCGGGCTCGGCGAGGCGGTGGACCGCCTCGAAGGTCAGCAGCGAGACGATCGCCACCGGCCCCACCGCCAGCGCCCGAGAGGAGCCGACGAGGGCGTAGGCGACGAGCGGCAGGGTGGCGGCGATGAGGCCGCTGACCGGCGGCATGCCGGCCAGCAGGGCGTAGGCCATGCCCTGCGGCACCAGCATGACGGCGACGGTGACGCCCGCGAGCAGGTCGGCGCCGAGGTCGGCGCGCCGGTAGCGGCGCAGCCAGGGCGCGGGGGAGAGCGGGAAGGGGCGCGGGGGCACGGGGTCCTATCGTAGGCGGGTCACGCGGTTCGTTCGCAGGGACGGCCGGGCGGCCCGGCTGCTCCGAGGGCGCCCGCCCGCCACGGACGTCAGGCGAACACGCC
>JAHYJQ010000018.1 GCA_019429025.1 Trueperaceae bacterium
CGCATGGCCGGCGGCTACTCCGAGCCGCTGGCCGGGCTGGACACCGGCCAGCGCGACGCGGCCGAGCGGCTGGCGGCCCGGCTCGACGCCGACGAGGTCCTCATCCACGAGGCCGGGGCCGGGCTGCTGCTCCAGGTGAAGGCGGCCGGCTTCGTCCCCGACGACGCCCTCGCCGACCTGCGGCCCGCCCGCGTGCGCCGGCTCGGCCGCGTGCTGCCGGTGCCATCGCGCAACGACGTCCGCCTGCCCTTCCGCGGCAGCGAGGAGCTGCTGGCCCACGACGGCGACCGCCACACGCCCCTGTGGCAACTCGCGGTCGACTACGAGACGGCGCGCAGCGGCTTCGACGACGGCGAGGTCGTCGCGCGGATGGTCGACATCGTGCGCCTGCTACGGCGTTCGATCGCGCAGGGGATCGAAGGCACCCACTACGAGGACCGCGTCCTCGGGCACCAGAGCGGCGGCTTCCGCGCGGCGATGGAGGCGGGGCGCCTGCTCGACGGCGGGGCGCTCAACCGCATCGTGCTCTACGTCACCGCGCTGATGGAGGTGAAGAGCGCGATGGGTGTCATCGTCGCGGCGCCCACCGCGGGCGCCTGCGCGGGGCTCCCGGGCGCCGTCATCGCGATGGCCGAGGCGATGGACCTCTCCGAGGAGGACATGGCCCGCGCGATGCTCGCCGCGGGCCTGGTCGGCGTCTTCTTCACCACCCGCTGGACCTTCGCCGCCGAGGTCGGCGGCTGCCAGGCGGAGGGCGGCGCCGCGGCCTGCATGGCGGCCGCCGCGCTCGTCACCCTCGCCGGCGGCACCCGCGACCAGGCCCTCGCGGCGGCCTCGATGGCGCTGCAGAGCATGCTGGGGCTGATCTGCGACCCGATCGCCAACCGCGTCGAGGCCCCCTGCCTCGGCAAGAACGTCATGGCCGCCGCCAACGCGCTCGCCTGCGCCAACATGGCGCTCGCCGGCTTCGACCCGCTCATCCCGCTCGACGAGGTCGTCGACGCCGCGAAGGCGGTCGCCGAGCGCATGCCGCGCGAGCACCGCTGCACCTCGCTCGGCGGGCTCGCGGTCACGCCGACGTCGCTGCGGATCGAGCAGCGGCTGGCGGGGCTCAAGGCCGGCGGCTGCGTCGGGTGCGGGTGCGGTTGAGCGCGGGTCGGCACGCCCGCGTCAGGGCGTCCAGGTAGCGCCCGATGACGAAGCGGGTGGCGGCCACCACGAGGAGGCCGGCGCCCCGTTTCGGCACGAGCTCGACGCGCCAGCGCACGTCCGTGCCCGCTCCCTCGGTCGCCGTGAACGTCACCACGCCCAGGTGGTGGTCGACCGGGAACGTCGTCCAGGAAGGGTTCACGACGCGGTACTCGAGGCGGTGGGGGTGCTCGGTAGCGGTGATGCGCTCGCGGACGCCCCGGGCGCCGACGCCGATCCGGCGCGTGCAGCCGGTCCCGTGGGCATCGCCCGCCTCCTCGATGACCGGCCGCGGCCCGAACCCCGCGCCCGCCACCCACAGGTCCGCGATGAAGCGCGCCCAGGTCTCGTCCGGGGGCGTGGCGACGTGGCGGCACCACGACAGGGACCGCAACCGCCCACCCGGAGCGGCCCCCTCACCCGCTGCCGATCCCATCAACTGCTCGCGCGGCACCCATCCATCGTACGCGCCGTCTTCGAGGGCATCGCGCAGGCGCACCGCCCGCGGCGCGGCTGCAGTACCGTGGTCCGCAGAGGGGAGGAGCGATCGTGATGACGGACGTCGTCGGCCTCGTCGTGCTGATCGTGGTGATCTACCTGGCCTTCCGCATCGGTGCCGTCCTGATGAAGGTGCTGCTCGGCCTCCTCGCGCTCGCCCTGATCGCGTGGTTGATCGCCGGACTCTTCGGGGGCGTCGCCGCAGCCTGGCTGGGGACGGCCGGGCTCGCTGCCTGAGGCCACGGGGCCGCGCGGGTTCGAGGGGCCAGCAGGCGGCGGCGACGCGTACGCTCGCCGCCGCCAACCTGACCCGGGCTTGACGACCCCCGTCTCGCGGGGATCCTGCCCTTCAGCGCACCCGTCGCTCGGCGGCGTCGAGCAGCAGGTGGGCCTGCTCGAGCAGCCCGCTGGCCTCCTCCAGTTCACGCTGGGCCTCGGCCGCAGACCCGTCGCCGTCGGGGGCGTCCACGAGGCCGTCGAGGCGCAGCTCCGCGGCCTCGACCCGCTGCCCGAGCGCCACGAGGAGCTCGCGCAGGGCGGCGATCTCCGACACCGTCATGAGGCCCGTCATGCCCCGCGTGCCCACGAGGCCCGGGGCCACCGGCCCCACCTCGGCCCACCCGGCGGTCGCCGTCGTCATCCCCAGCGGCACCTCCTCGATCGGCGTGCCCACCAGGAAGACGGTGTGGATCAGCCCCGGCGCGTGTTCGATGCCCGAGACGGCGTCGATCGCGGCGGTCGTGCCCGCGGCCCGCACCTCGAGGCGACCACCGTCGGGCGGGACGCCGACGAAACTGCTCGCGTCGAGGTACGACACGGACGCGAGAACGTCGGCGCCATCGTCACGGACGTGAACGAAGTCGACGGTGTCGGTTCCCGGTGCCGCGTGCACGATCCGGTACGCGGGCATGTCGGGCCCGAAGGTGGCCCCACCGACGTCGTCCAGGATCATGGCGCGCAGCGCGAGCTCGGGCCGGTCGGGCGTGAAGAGGTCGCGGATCCATGCCCACAGGCCGCCGCCGGCGTCGCCTTCGCCCGCCGGCTCATCGAGCACCAGCCCGACGACCGCGACGGTGTAGACGCCGCCCGGGACCGCGTCCAGCCTCGTCGTGACGGCGGCGTCGCCGCCCTGGTCGCCGAGCTCGACGACGATCTCGTAGGCGCCTTCCAGAACCTCGCGGTAGGCGGTCGTGTCCATGTAGCCGAGCTCGACGACGTGGCGCTCGTCGAGTCCTTCCGTCGTGTTCGTCACGACGAGGCGAACGGCGCCGGCGTTGGGCGAGGCGTGGACGAAGCGGACGAGGGACCCGTCGAAGACGGGGAGCCGGTCGGGCACGGTGCCGGCGGGAGAAGCCGCCTCCTGCGCGCCGGCGACGAAGAGCACGGACGGAAGGAACAGGAACGTGAGCAGACGTCTCATGGTCGCCTCCCCGACGGGGAAGCGTTGGTCATGGTTGCGGATCATGCGCGTGACTCCTCTCGGAGTTCGGTTCGTTCACGCCAACCAACGTGCTGAAGCGTCTTCCGCTCTCGTGTTCCCGAATGGCTGACGCGAACGACCGCGGTGCTTGCCGGGTCGGGAACGCTCCCCATGATGCGGCCGGAGGCAGGCGTCCCATGTAGGCCAGCTTTCGCTCGATCCATCCGAACGACACCGATATCATGTGCATCGCGAATCCATCATCGGCACCCTAGTTCGGCCGCCCGGCTCGCGGCGGCCGGCACCGTGACACGCCCAGCGGGCCGATGATGCAACGCAGCGCCGGGTAGTCGGCGAAGGCCTCGGCCAGCACCGCGACGGCCTGCGCGTCGGCGTCGACGGACACGGGCTCGACGTGCGGCAGGTCCGGCTCGGGAGGCCTGGTGGGCCCAGGTTACGCGATGGCCACGCACCGGAGGGTTCCGGCTCCACGCCCCGTTCTCGGCACCGCTCCTGTCATTCGAAGACGGCCACGATCTCCATGGGGCGCAGCCGGAAGAGGGCGCCCGTGCCGAAGTCCACCGCGACGGGCGCCAGCGACGCCCCGAGCAGGCCGGCCGTGAACGCGTAGGCCCCGGGCTGCGCGGTGCCGCCGAGCGAGGCGCCCAGGCTGCTGGCGAAGAGCACGAGGCCCCCGGCCGCACCCACGGGCACCAGGTCCAGGCCGACCATCGCGCCCTGCGTCTCGCTCTGCAGGACGAAGGACCGGGTCCGGTCGCCGAGGCGGACGTCGACCGTGACGTCGACGTTGCGCCGCAGCGTCAACTCGACCGGCGTGAAGCCCATCGAGACGCCGTCCACGAAGACCTCGGCCCGCTCGGGGCTGGAGGTGACCGGCACCAGCTGCGTCGCGCCGTTGAACATGGTGGCGCACGACGTCAGCAGAAGCAGCATCGCCAGGACCGCCGGGACGACCGCACGCTGCCGAACGGTCGCCGACGAACTCCAACCCGACCCGCGATATCGCACCATGCCGACCTCCCTCGGATGACGATCATCATCGTGGCGCCGCACCGCTATGCAGACGGTCTACACTACGATTCGCAGACCTCCTACGCGACGATTCGCAGACCCCTCACCCGACGATCCGTCGTGGACGCCCGCGTCCGAGACGTAGGCTGCCGTCACGGGCACGTCGTCGGCCACGCAAACCGGT
This sequence comes from Trueperaceae bacterium, assembly GCA_019429025.1. Taxonomy (GTDB): domain Bacteria; phylum Deinococcota; class Deinococci; order Deinococcales; family Trueperaceae; genus JAABTL01. Next base: position 4,323 of record JAHYJQ010000018.1, read on the forward strand.
CGACGGCCGTCTTCACCGCGCCTCGGCTTGGCCGAGCGAGGCCGCCAGGTCAGGAGAGCGCATGCGCCACACGACCCGCACGCGAGCCGAGATCCCCGCCCAGCACACCTGGGACACCGCATCGATCTTCGCCACGCCGGCGGAGTGGGAAGCGGCGGTCACCCAACTGCAAGCCGCCGTCGCCGAGGCCGGGCGGTTCGCGGGGCACCTCGGCGACGGGCCGGACACGCTGGCGCGGTTCCTGGCCGAATCCGACGCCATCCAGCGGCAACTGGCCCGCGTGCTCGTGTACGCGAGCCTGAGCTACAGCGTCGACACCAACGACCAGGAGGCCGCCGCGCGCAACGACCGCGCGCGGGGCATCTTCGGCATGGCCACGGCCGCGCTCGCCTTCGCCCAACCGGAGATGCTCGCGATCGGGTTCGGCACGTTGCGTCGATGGCTGGACGAGGACGAGCGGCTGGCCCCCTACGGCCACTTCCTGGACCGGCTCGAGCAGCAGCAGGCGCACGTCCGTTCGGCCGAGGTCGAGCAGGTCCTGGGCCTGGTGCGCGACGCCTTCGGCACGGCTGCCGCCACCCACGGCGTGCTCGCCAACACCGACCTCGACTTCGAGGCGGCGCGCGGCGCCGACGGCGAGACCCACGACATCACCCAGGGGACGATCGGCGCGCTCGTCGCCCACGTCGACCGGGACGTCCGGCGAAGCGCCTGGGAGAACTACGCCGACGCCCACCGGGCGTTCGAGAACACGATGGCGAACGCGCTGGCGGCCGGCGTCAAGCAGGACGTGTTCGTCATGCGTGCGCGGGGCTACCGGTCGTCGCTGGAGGCCTCGCTGGCGAGCACCTTCATCCCCGTGGAGATCTTCCACAACCTGATCGATACCTTCCAGCGCAACCTGCCCACCTGGCACCGCTACTGGCGCGTCCGGCGGCGCATGCTGGGCTACGACACCCTGCGCGAGTACGACGTCAAGGCGCCCCTGACGGCCTCGCCGCCCCACGTCCCATACGAGACGGCCGTCGGCTGGATCGCCGAGGGCATGCGGCCGCTGGGTGACGACTACGTGTCGGTCCTCACGCGGGGCGCGACGAGCGAGCGCTGGGTCGACGCCTACCCCAACGTCGGCAAGCGCATGGGCGCCTTCTCCTCCGGCGTCCCCGGCACGCACCCGTTCATCATGATGAGCTACAACGACGACCTGGCCGGCCTCAGCACGCTCGCGCACGAACTCGGCCACTCCATGCACTCCTACTACACCTTCGCCAACCAGCCGCTGATGGCCTACTCGCGCTACGGCCTGTTCCTGGCCGAGGTCGCCTCCAACTTCAACCAGGCCCTGGTGCGCGACCACCTCTTCCGCACCCAGACCGACCCCGACTTCCAGATCGCCCTCATCGAGGAGGCGATGGGCAACTTCCACCGCTACTTCTTCATCATGCCCACGCTGGCCCGCTTCGAGCTCGAGATCCACGAGCGCGTCGAGAAGGGGCGGGCCCTCACGGCGAGCACGCTGAACGCCCTGACGGCCGAGCTGTTCGCCGAGGGCTACGGCGACGAGCTGACGATGGACGCCGAGCGGACGGGCATCACCTGGGCGCAGTTCCACACCCATCTCTACTCGAACTTCTACGTCTACCAGTACGCGACCGGGATCGCCGCGGCGCACGCGCTGGCGGAGGGTGTCTTGGCGGGGCGGCCGGGCGCGGCCGAGCGCTACCTCGACTTCCTGAGGGCCGGCGGCTCGGAGTACCCCCTCGACACGCTGCGCGCGGCGGGCGTGGACATGGCGACGCCGGAACCGACCGAACGCGCGTTCGCCGTCCTGTCCGGCCTGGTGGACCGGCTGGAGGCGCTGGCGGGGTGAGCGATGCGCGCCGCCGCCCTTGCGCCGCTCAGCGCCCCTTCACCGCCCGCTCCGCCGCCAGCTTCCCCGTGAGGAACGCCATCGGCACGCCGCCCGGGCTGTACGCCCACTGCCCGGCCTGGAACACGCCGGGCATGGGGGTCAACACCGAGCGCGCGACGCGCTGCATCTGATGCACCGCCGGCTTGTGGACGCCGTCGAACGCCCAGCCGATGATGGCGCCCTCCGTGTTGCCCGTATAGGACTCGAGCGTGAGCGGCGTGGCCATGAAGCGGGAGAGGACCTTGGCGCCCAGCCCCGGATAGAGCGGCTCGATCGCCGCCGTCATGGCGTCGGCGGCGGTCTCCCGGAAGTCGTCGTACCCACCCGCCTCCCGGATCCGGCGGGTGAGCGTGTAGTCGAACAGGGTGGAGACGATGAGTCCCGTCTTGCCCGGCGGCGCGAGTGCGGGGTCCTTGAGCACCGGTATCGAGATCTCGTAGGTCGTGCGGGCGAAGTAGGCGTCGAGGTACGCCCGCAGCGGCCCGTCGGGCAACGGCCCGCCCTCGTCCCGCGCCAACAGCGCCTCCAGGCCCCGCGTGTGCAGGTCGCCCAGGCCGCGCGCGTCGGGCGAGTAGAACAGGTGCCCCTCGGAGATCGCCGCGAACGTCTCGGGGGGCTCGTCCACCGACAGGAACAGCGACAGCACCGAGTCGCTGCCGCCGCACGCCTCCAGCTCCTCGCGCCGCGCGGCGACGGCCCCGGCCAGGCGCGCGTCGGCGATCGCCGCCGTGTCGATGGCCCGGTAGAGCGCCTTGAGGTCCGCGCACCAGACCAGGCTGCGGTAGCCGTGGACGCCGCCGTCGCGGTCGGTGACGGTGCGCGCCACCGGATCGACGACCACGATCGGCAGCTCGGTCCGCACGTCCACGCCGCGCTCGCGCACGTGGCCCTCGAGCAGCGCCATGAGGGCCGCCGTGCCGCCGCGCGGGTAGAGGTAGTCGAGGTAGACGCTGAAGTAGCTCATCGCGAAGAAGGCCGGGGTGCCCTTGAAGAAGTGCTGCCCGATGATGCTCTTCAGCCCGTCGTCGTCGGTCAGCTCGTCGAGCAGCGCCTCGACCGGGCCCGACATGCGGTTGATGCGCCCGATGGTGAACACGAAGCGGAACATCCACGGCAGCAGCGTCCCGAAGAGGTAGCGCCGGTCGCGCATGACGTCCTTGAACAGCGGGTTGTCGATGCCGTACAGGACGTCCATGTCCTTCATGATCCGGCGGATCAGGGCCATGATCCGGTCGACGTCGGCGGCGCTGCCGGGGTAGGTCCGCACGAGCAGGTCGCGGTAGTCGGCCAGCGAGGCATGGGAGTCCACGCGGATGAGGTCGCTCTCGATGCCGATCGACACCGGGCTGCGCACGTAGTCCAGGCGCAGCCCGAGCTCCTCGAGCATGGGCAGGACGATGCCGGCGTTCTCGACCGCCCGCAGCCCCATGTCGAAGACGAAGCCGTCGCGCTCCACCGACTGCACCAGCCCGCCCAGCCGCGCCTGCCGCTCGAAGAGCGCCACCGAGCGGCCCGCGCGGGCGGCGTAGGCCGCGGCGGTCAGGCCCGCGGCGCCGCCGCCCACCACCACGACGTCAAACGTCATCGCTCGACCCCGTCAGGTCCATGCTCATCTCCCACAGCCGCGCGCCCACGGCGCGGTCCAGCGCGTGCGGCGCGGGCTTCTCGATATGGGTGCGGTTGAAGTACGCGCCCGAGACGCCCTCCAGCTCCGGCGCCGCGGCGAGGTAGTGGAGCGACTCGCCCGACACCCGCGCGTCGCCCAGGAACCGGTCCAGCACGCGCCGCTGGTACCAGCGGTAGAGCGGACCGTTGTTGAGCCCGATCCCCGTGCGGACCTCCCCGGGGTGCATCGCGACGACCGTCACGCCGCTCCCCGCCAGCCGCTCGGCGAGCTCCCACACGGACAGCAGCTGGGCCGTCTTCGACGCGCCGTACGCCAGCAGGCCGACGTACCAGCGCCGCCGCCAGTCCAGGTCGGCCAGGTCCAGGCCGCCGAAGCGGTGGCCCTGCGAGTTGACCTGCACGACGCGCGCCGCGGCGGCGGCCCGCAGCTTCGGGAGCAGGCGCAGGGTCAGCAGGAAGGGCGCAAGGTGGTTGACGCAGAAGACCAGCTCGCGCCCCTCGTCCGTCTCCTGCCTCCGCGTGGCGTGCACGCCCGCGCTGTTGATGAGCACGTCGATGCGCGGGACGGCGTCGAGCAGCTCGTCGGCCACCCGGCGCACGTCGGCGAGGCGCGCGAAGTCGGCGAGGAAGAGCGACACCTCGGCCTCGAAGTCCCGCTCCAGCTCGGCGCGCACGGCGCGCCCCTTCGCCTCGTTGCGCGCCAGCAGGACCAGGCGCCCGCCGAAGCGCGCGACCTCGCGGGCGGCTGCGAGGCCCACGCCCGAGGTGGCGCCCGCGATGACGACCGTCTTCCCCGCCAGCGAGGCGGTCGTCCTCTGGTGCGGCGCCCGCTGGTTGCGCAGCATGTCGCGCATGTCGGCCATCTGGTACTGCTTCAGGTAGCGGAGCACGGCCTACCCGAACTTCCGGCGCATGAACCTGCGGTACGCCTTGCCGAAGCGGGGGATGTTGTCGAAGATGTCGCCCCACAGGTCGTAGTAGTCGCGCTGGCGGGCGATGAGGCCGTCCTCGTCCAGCGTCAGCTTGGTACAGCCGTAGAGCGTCGAGCTGGGGTAGCGCTGGAACATCAGCGTCATCTCCCACTCCAGGAAGATGACGCGGCCCGTCTGCGACACGTCGACGATGTGCATGCGCAGCTCGCGGCAGCGCTTCGCGAGCCGGTCGCACAGCGCCTCGAAGTCCGCGCGGCCCTCCACCCGCTGGATGGCGTCCTGGAAGACGACGTCGTCGCGGTAGTAGGGGAAGATGTGCGACCAGTCGGGCTTCCCGTGGGTGTTGTAGGTGCGCGACCAGACCGCCCGCACCGTGTCCGGGTCCAGCCCCGTCCGCGGTGCCTCGTGCGCCATGTCGGACGTCGCCGTCATCCGGCCGCGTACCCCACGAGGTAGACGACGACGGCGACGGCGAAGACGACGACGAACGACGCGATCATGGCGGCCAGCGTCCGGGAGTACCCGCGCGGCTCGATCTGCCCCGCCCGGTCCATCTGCGTGATGGCCGGGTAGAGCCGCGAGTAGAACGTCAGGATCGAGAAGCCGAGCGCGATGGCGCTGAAGACCTTGGTCGCGGGCGGCCCCGTGATGACGATGCCGATGAGCAGCACGATGAAGATGAGCTTGGTGCCGGCCACCCAATCGATGAGGTAGCTGACCAGGGCGTGGACCTCGGGGTCCTGCTTCGAACGCTCGTAGGCTCGGAACACGCCCAGCGCGTTGCCCCGGCGGGAGCCGGGCGCCAGGTAGAGCGTGAGCACGTTGAGGAGCTCGAGCGTGCCGAAGGCGATGATCACGAGGGTGAGCACGTCCATCCTGGGCCTCCTCCGGCAGCCGTCCCCTGCGCTGACGACGCGAAATGCTACCACCGCGCCCGCGGAGCGACCGCGCCGCGACCCGCAGGGCGACCGCGCCGCGGCCCGCGGAGCGACCGCGCCGCGGCCCGCGGTAGCATGATTCCAGAGACGGGGGGACCTTGGACCTGGCAACCTCCAGCACGTGGGCTCCGACCGCCTTCGCGGCACTGGTCGCCTTCCTGGGCGGCGCGCTGCCGTTCGCGCTGTGGGTCGGACGCCTGTGGCTGCGCCGCGACGTCCGGGAGGTCGGCGACGGCAACCCGGGCGCGACGAACGCCTTCCGCACGGGCGGCCCGGCGCTGGGCGTCGCCGTCCTCATGCTCGACGTCACCAAGGGGGTGCTGCCCATCGTCCTGGCGCGGGACGCGCTGGGCCTCTCCGGCGTCTCGCTGGCGCTGGTGGCCGCCCTGCCGGTGGCCGGTGCCGCCTTCTCACCCTTTCTCGGCTTCCGGGGCGGCAAGGCGCTGGCGGTCCTGCTGGGCAGCTGGATCGGGCTCACGCTGTGGACGATCCCGCTGGTCGGCCTGACGGCGATCGTCATCGCGACGCGGTACGTGGAGCCGGACGGCTGGGCCGTGGTCGTCACGCTCGTCGCGATGCTGCTCGGCGTGCTGATGTGGGTGCCCGAGCGCGCCGTGCTGCTCACGCTGCTCGCGCAGGCCGGCATCATCCTGTGGAAGCACCGCGTGCAGCTCGCCGAGACGCCACGCCGTCGCCGACGCGGCGCCCACCCCGCGCGAGCCGCCGGTCCGCCGGCATGACGGGCGACCTCCTGCGCTGCCTGACGCACGACGCCGTCGTCGGCATCCTGGCGTTCCAGGCGGTCATGCTGTTGGTCGTGCTGAGCAACGCCGTGGTGCTGTTGCGCCCGCGCCGCGGTCCGCGGCAGGGACCACGGCCCGACGACGCCGAGGGCCCGCTCCCCCTCGTCTCGCTGTTGGTGCCGGCGCGCAACGAGGCGGCGAACGTCGGCACGTGCGTGCGCTCGCTGCTGGCGCAGCGCTACCCGCGCCTCGAGCTCCTGGTGCTCGACGACCGCTCCGACGACGACACGCCCGCGATCCTCGCGCGCGAGCGGGCGCGGGACGCGCGGCTCGTCGTCCTGGAGGGCGTGGAACCGCCGCCCGGCTGGACGGGCAAGAACTGGGCGTGCCACCAACTGTCGCTCGCGGCGCGCGGCGAGGTGCTGCTGTTCGCCGACGCCGACACGGAGTTCTTCGACCCGGACGCCGTGCAAGCGGTCATCCGGACGCTGCAGGCGAGCCGCGCGGACCTGCTCTCCGGACTCCCGCGGCAGGTGCTCGGCACCCTGAGCGAGAAGCTGCTGGTGCCGATGTTCTACTGGGCGTTCCTCTCCTTCACGCCGCTGGCCCTCGGCCTGGTCTGGCGGCGCCCGGCCTTCGCCCGCGCCGTCGGCCAGCTCATGGCCTTCCGCCGCGACGCCTACGACGCCATCGGCGGTCACGCGGCCGTCCGCGGCAGCGTCGTCGACGACCTCGACCTGGCCCGGCGCGTCGCCGGCGCAAGGCTCGCCTGCCGCGTCATGGACGCGACGTCGCTGGTGAGATGCCGCATGTACCGCAGCGGCCGCGAGGCGGCCGCCGGCTTCGCCAAGAACCTCTTCGCCGCCTTCGGCTACGCCATCCTCCCCTACGCCTTCGTGTGGGGGTGGCTCGCGTACGCGCACCTGGAGCCGGTCACGCTGCTCGCGCTGCACGCCGCCCTGCCCGCGGGGGTGGCGGCCGACCCGACGCTGCTCGTCGCCTCCATCGCGCTCGCCCTCGCCACCTGGGTGCTCGCCTACGCCCGCCTGCGGCTGCCGATCTGGCCGGCGCTGATCTACCCGCTGACGCTCGTCGGGTTCCTGGCGGTGGCGCTGCGGTCGTTCGTGGACGGCGTCCGGCGGCGCGCGACCTGGAAGGGGCGGGCCGTGGAGCGGCCGCCGACGCGGTGGGTCTAGGGCGTCGCGCGCCCGTTGACGCCGGGACCCGTCGTAGGACGAGGAGTACCATGAGGTGTCGGGCCACGAGCAAGGAACCGCGGTGCCACCGCGGGTAGAGGAGGAACCATGTCACGCCGTCGGTTGACCGTCCTCTCGTTCGCGCTCCTCATGTCGTTCTCGATCGCTCTCGCCCAGGTTCAAGTCGAGTATTGGACCCACGAAGACCCCAACCGCACCGCCCTCGAAGAGGAACTCATCGCGCAGTTCCACGCCGAGCACCCGGACATCATCGTCACCCGCGTCACGCACCCGTCCAACACGTTGGCGCAGCTCATCCTGACGGCGTTCGCCGCCAGCCGCGGACCCGACATCTTCAACATGGAGACCTTCAACGAGTACCCGTACATCGTGAACCAGCGCGTCGTGCCGGTCGATCCGGTCGCCGCCGGGTTCGGGTCGTACGACGCGTTCTACGCCGCCTACCTCGATGGCATGCTCGACCCCGTCACGGTCGGCGGCGTGCCGTACGGCATCCCGCTGGAGCTGACCAACTGGGCCATCTTCCTCAACATGAACGTCTTCCGTGACGCGGGGCTCGACCCGCTCACCGACTACCCGAAGACCTGGGAAGAGATGATGGAGATCGCCGACCAGCTCACCGTGCGGGACGGCGAGATCATCACCCGGCGCGGCTTCGACTTCCGCTACCCCTACTACCTGAACTTCATGGTGCCGATGGCGCAGCAGCTCGGCGGCCAGTTGATCGGCGACGACGGCGAGAGCGCCATCGTGGGCGACGAGGCATGGCTGCGCGTGCTCGCGTACTTCCGCGAGTGGGGCCCGCACGGCCGCAACCTCGGGGGGCCGACGTACGCCAACGCCCGCGCGCTCTTCAACTTCGACAACGACGACATCGGCATGATGGAGTCCGGCCAGTACCAGATCGCCCGCATCGCCAACGACAACCCCGGCTTCCTGCCCGGCGAGGGCTGGATGGTCGTCCCCTTCCCGGTGTGGGAGGACGCCGTCGAGGACCTCGCGGGGGCGTACTACGGCCACTACTGGATGGTGAACGCGCAATCGAGCGCCGACGAGCAGGAGGCCGCCTGGAAGTTCATCGGCTACATGACCGAGTTCGCCGAGGAGTTCTTCGCCCGCGCGGGCCTGCTGCAGGCGTCGCAGGCGGTGCTCGACAGCGACACCTTCAGGAACCACCCGTACTCCGACGTCTTCATGGCCGACCTCGCCCGGGCACCCGCCATCTACTACGGCGACGCCTCTCCACAGATCAAGCAGGTGCTGCAGGACGCCGTCGAGGCCGTCATGCTGCAGAACCGCGAGCCCGCCGAGGTGCTCGTCACCATGCGCGAGGGCGTGGAGCGGGCGCTGCGCGGCGAGTACTGAGGACGGGCACGAATGGCCCGTAACTCGGCACGACTGACCGTCGGCACGAGACGGGCGCTGTGGGGCTGGGCCTTCGTGGTCCCAGCCCTCGCCTTCTTCGGCCTGTTCGCCTTCTACCCCATCGTCAACGCGTTCGTCCTCAGCCTGCATCGCAAGAACGTCCTCTCGCTGCAGCCGCCACGCTTCGTGGGGTTCCAGAACTACGTCGACCTGTGGAACTCGGCGCAGTTCTGGAACTCCTGGAAGGCGACGGGCATCTTCACCGTCAGCACCGCCGTGCCGCTCGTCCTGGTGTCGCTGCTGCTCGCCACGCTCATCGTGTCGCGCCTGAGGCTGCAGCGCTTCTTCCAGATGGCGCTGTACACGCCGGCGGTCATCCCGGGCGTCGTCGCCGCCGCCATCTGGCTGATGCTGCTCGACCCGCGCGGCATCGCCAACCAGTGGGTCAACTTCGTGCTGGGCGTCTCGGGCGTCGATCACAAGTGGCTCGCCTCGCCCGACATGGTGCGGCTGTCGACGGTGCTGGTCTACTTCTGGGGCAAGCTGGGGTTCTTCACGATCATCTTCATCGCCGGCCTGGGCGGCATCCCCACCAGCGTGAAGGAGGCGGCCCGCGTCGACGGCGCGACCGGCGCTCAGCTGTACCGCTACATCACGCTGCCGCTGCTCAAGCCCACCACGCTGCTGGTGTCGATCATGGCGATGATCTTCTGCATGCGCACGTTCAGCACGCAGTACCTCTTCACCCAGTCGGGCGCGCCGCGCGAGCCGATCAACGTGGTGACGCTCGGCATCTACACCACGGCCATCCGCGATTACCAGATCGGCCTCGCCAGCGCGATGAGCATCGTGCTGCTGGTGGTGATGTTCGTGCTGGCGTTCCTGCAGTTCCGCGTGTCGCGCACGCAGGACGGCTGAGCCGTGGCGCTGCAGACCCAGCAGATCCACGGCGGCGGCACGCGCTTCCGGCGCACGCCGCTCGGCGTGGTGGCCAACCTGCTCGGCTGGGCGCTGCTCATTGTCGCCGTGCTGCTGGTGCTCACGCCGGTGGCGTTCATGTTCGTCGCGTCGTTCATGCCGGCGCGCGACATCCTCAAGATGCCGTTCTCCTGGTGGCCCGACCCGATCATCTTCGAGAACTTCTGGCACGCCATCCGGGGCAACGACGGCCGCTTCATCTTCCCGCGCGCGCTGCTCAACTCCGTCTTCGTGTCCGGCACCATCGCGGCCACGACCGTGCTGTTCTCGACCATGGCCGGTTACGGCCTCACCAAGCTGCGCTTCCGCGGCGCCGGCATCGTGTTCCTGTTCATCCTGTCGACGCTGATGATCCCCTTCGAGACGGTGATGATCCCGCTGTACGTGGTGATCACCAACCTCGGGATGCAGAACAGCTACGCGGGGCTCATCGTGCCCTTCCTGCTCAGCGCCTTCGGCGTGTTCCTCATGCGCCAGTCGCTCCTCAGCTTCCCCGACGAGCTGCTCGACGCGGCGCGCATCGACGGCGCCAGCGAGCCGGGCATCTTCTTCCGCGTGGTGGTGCCCAACCTGTGGCCCGTGATGGCGGTGCTCGCCATCCTGACCTTCGAGTCGCAGTGGGACAACCTCATCTGGCCGCTGCTGGTGGTCCAGTCGTCCGAGCTCAGGACCATGCCGCTGTACGTCGTGACGTTCATGGAGGAGAAGAGCACCAACGAGGGCGCCATGGTGGCGGTGGCGGCGATCTCCAGCATCCCCATGCTGATCATCTTCTTCACCCTGTCGCAGTACTTCATCCGCGGCGCCAACGTGTTCTCGGCGGGCAAGGAGTGACGGCGCCCATGCGGCTCTGCATCTTCGACGTCGGTGGCGTCATGGTGGACGGCTTCGACGTGGCGCCGGACATCGCCGCGCGGCTGGGCCTCCCGGTGAGCGAGCTGCGGCCGCTGCTGCGCGCCTCGGACTTCGAGCTGCTGCATACGGGCCGCATCTCGTCGGCCGAGTTCTGGGACCGCTTCCGCGCGCGCACGGGGCTGCCGGTCGACGACGAGTACTGGGGCGCCTTCTTCCGACCGCTGCGCCGGCCGCGCATGTACGACCTCGTCCGCCGCCTGCGCGAGGCCGGCGTGCGGGTGGTGGCCGGCACGAACACGCTCGACGCCCACTACCGCATCCACGCCGAGCTCGGCGACTACCAGGCGTTCGCCCACACCTATGCCTCGCACCTGATCCACGTCGCGAAGCCCGACCCCGCGTTCTTCCGCCACATCCTCGCTGCCGAGAAGGTGACGCCCGATCAGGCGCTGTTCGTCGACGACGTCGAGGCGAACGTCCGCGCGGCCGCCGGCTTGGGCATGCCGACGGTCCTGTTCCAGACGGAGGCCGACGCCATCGCGCGGGTCGAGGCGTGGGTGGGGGCGGGGGTTCGTTGAGGGCGGCGGCGGCCATGGGTGACCAACGTCGCGTCGCGCGGCTTGACGAGGCCTTGGCCGTGCGGCTCGAGCGCGAGACCGGACTGGCGCCCGACGACGAGACGCAGGCGCCGTGGTTGACCCGCCGGTCGCCTCGATAGCGCCGCGTGCCCGACGTCCGCGACCCCGGGCCCCCGCATCGGCAGCACCGCCTCGCGGCCGAGCGTGCGGACCACCGCCGGCGCGCCGACGTCGGTATCACGCACCGCCCCAGAAACCCTCGAACACGACCTCCTCGAACGGCAGGCGCGTGCGCTGGCTCAACCGCTCCGCCGCCGCCTCCTGGTACGACGCCGCATCCGGCCACGCCAGCGGCGTGAGGACGACGACGCGCACGTCGTCGGGGATGCGCAGCACGCGCTTGACCGCCGCCTCGTCGAAGCTGGCGATGAGGTGCGTCGCGAGGCCGCGATCGGTCGCGGCGAGCAGCAGGTTCTGCACGGCGGAACCGACGTCGTACAGGAAGTAGGGTCGATCGCCCACCGTGACGCCGACCGCCGGGAGGGCACAGGCGACCACGATGACGGGCGCCCGCCGGATCACCGCGCTCGCCTCGGGCAGCGCCGCGGCGGCCAGGGCGTCGATCGCTTCACGCCCCCGCACGACCACGAAGCGCCACGGCTGCGAGTTGCGCGCCGACGGCGCCAGGCAGGCCGCGCGCAGGACCGCCTCGACGGCATCGGGCGGCACCTCACGTTCGGAGAGCTTGGTCTTCAGGCTGCAGCGCAGGCGGATGGCGTCGAGGGTCTCCACGGCAGGGCCTCCAGACTCGAGGCCCGGCGGTTGGGACGCCCGCGGCCACGCCCCCGGCGCGCGGCGCGTGTGGGCCCCGGCATCCCCAGTGTAGCGACGGACGTCACGACGGTTCGGCCCCCGCGGCGGGGTTGCGGTACGCGGCGGGGCGGACGTGCTCCAGCGTCGGCAGGGACGCGCGCACGGCATCGACGCGGGCGAGATCGAGGGTGGCGAGGGTGACGCCCTCGCCGTCGGGTGCGCACGCCACCACCGTGCCCCAGGGATCGACGACGAGCGAGCGGCCGTAGGCCGCGAACCCGCCCGTGCCGCCGGCGTCACCGATGGTGGCGGGCGCGACGACGAACGCGCCGTTCTCGATCGCGCGGGCGCGCAGCAACACCTCCCAGTGGTCGCGGCCGGTGCGCTCGGAGAAGTTGGACGGCACGAAGAGGACGCGGGCGCCGGCCATGGCGAGCGCGCGGTAGAGCTCCGGGAAGCGCAGGTCGTAGCAGATCGACAGCCCGACGCGCCCGAAGCCCGTGTCGGCCGTCACGACCTCCGCGCCAGGCCGGTTGCGGCGCGACTCCTGGACCGCGAAACGGCCCTCGACGACGACGTCGAACAGGTGGATCTTGCGGTAGCGCGCGAGCTGCGCACCGTCGGGCGCGAAGAGCAGGCTCGTGCCGTAGGTGCGGTCGTCCTCGGCGTCGTCCACGAGCTCGTTGAACGAGCCCGCCAGGAGGTGGACCTGGTGCCGCCGGGCCGCGTCGGACAGGGCACGCGACAACGGGCCGGGTATCGGCTCGGCGTTCGCGAGCATGACGTCGCTGGGACCGCGGCAGTGGAACGTCTCGGGCAGGGCGACGACGTCGGCGCCGCGTTCGGCCGCCTCGGCGACGAACGCCAGCGTCCGTTCGACGTTGGCGGCCTTGTCGCGTCCGGGGTCGGTCTGCACCAGCGCGACGGTGATGCGCGTCATGGAGGGGTCCGGTTCCCGTGAAGCATGCGACCTCCTCGTCTCATGGTTGGTACCGCCTCCACTGTAGCGGCACATGGTCGTCGGGGCACCGCGTGGCTGCCGCACCAGACCTCGAACCTCGGCCTGCTCTCCAGCGAAGCGGCATGGCGCCGCGGCCGGAGGAAACGCACGGAAGCACGTCACCGACCGGCGCTAACCTCGCCTCGTGGCACCGCGCCTCGCAAGCCCACGATCCCGGGTCGCCGCGCCCGCCGTGCTCGGCGTGGTGTTCCTGCTGCTCGCCGCATGCGCGCCGCGCGTCGGTGTCTTGCCCGCGACCGGCACCGGCGCCACCAGCGACGCGGTCGCGCGCGTCCATCCATCGCTCTCCCCCGCCTGCTTCGCACCGGCCGCCCACCCGATCCCCGAGCGCCTGGTCGTCGGCGGCCGGGAGCGCATCGTCCTGAGCCACGCGCCCGCCGGGCCCGCCACGGAGCCACGCGACCTGGTGATCGCCTTCCACGGCCGCACCAACGAAGCGGCGCGGGCCCGGCGCTACTTCCGGCTCGAAGCGGCCCTGCCCGAGGCGATCATCGTCTACCCGCAGGCGCTGTCTACCGGCCCGGGCACGTTCGCCTGGAGCGACCCCGGCGACCCGACCGACTCCCTGAGGGACTTCGAACTGGTGGACGCCGTCATCGCCGCCGTCGGCCAGGCGCGCTGCATCGACCTGGGGAGGATCTTCGTCGTCGGCCACTCGCTGGGCGCCTACTTCGCCAACGACGTCGCCTGTAACCTCGGCGACCGCGTGCGGGCGGTGGCGTCGGTCGCCGGCGGGCTGCAGGGCGGGGAGTGTGTCGGAGAGACCGCCGCCCTGCTCATCCACCACCCGGCCGACGCGCTGGTGCCGCTGAGCGCCGGCGAACGCGCCCGCGAGGCTTTCCGGGCGGCGAACGGGCTGGCGCAGGCGTCGGCCACACCCGTCGCGGACCCCGCCTTGGGGCCGCTGCGATGCGTGCGCTACGGCGGCGGAGACGACCCCGATCCCGTCTTGTGGTGCGCTCACGACGACGCGACCTGGCCGAACGGCCGGTACGACCCCCACGCCTGGCCGGCCGCGGCCCCGGCGGCGATCGCCGCGTTCTTCCGACATCTTCCCTGAGGTCCGACGCCGGCAGGGAGCACCGCCCCTTGGCGGGTCACGGCGCGTCGTGTTGGCTGAGGTTGCAGCCCCGGCTGGTGCGGCGCGGCAGTGCCCGCCCGCGCCGTGCGGGGCCGACCGTGCGCCGCAAGGAGTGACGCCATGGCCCTCGCCGACCAGCCCACCCGCCGCTACCCCGACACCCCGCTCCTGGAGGACGCCGTCGCGCGCATGGCGCGCAGCCGCGCCGTGCACGGCGCCATCCTGTGCGTCGAGAGCGGCGACGGGCGCCTGTCGTGGCGCGGCGCGGCCGGCAACCTGCAGGCCGATCGACGCTACTTCATCGCCAGCGTCACCAAGATGTACGTCACCGTCGAGGGTGAGCTCCGCCAGGGTCGCGCGAGGAGATGGAAGCGCTCGGCGGGCTCTACGCCGTCGCGGCCTCCACCGACGTCGTCGCGCCGCCGGAAGCACCCCTCCTCCTGGCGCTACCGTTACCGGATGGCGCCGATGCGGGCGACCTGGCCGTCGCGTGGCTCGTCGAACCCGGCCAGGTCCTGATCGACGCCGACGGCGAAGACGTGTCGCCCGAGCGCTTCTGGCAGCCGGTCGATGGCGCCTTCGACACCGAGTACGGGCTACTCTTCGTCCGGACCCCGACCCCCTCGGTGGTTCCCAGGGTCTTCGGCCTGATCGACCGCAGGCAGATCGAGCGCTGGGATCCCGGGACCCAGCCCACCCCGTCCGTGAGCTACGCCGTGAACTGCGTCGGCTTCGCAGCGGGCAGCGGTGAGGAGGCGGCCTGCCTGGCGCAGCGTGCCGTTCGACTGGTGGCCCGTCTTCCGGGCGTCCGGCTACCAACTGCCGCCCGAGGCCTACGAGGCCGCCCTGCGACGTCCGGGGACCGGCGGCTGCGCTGACGGCATCCGCGGCCATGACGAGCCCGCGTCGCGGAACATGACCGTGTGCTTCAGGGCCGACGACTGGGCACAGCGCAGCATCAGCGCCCTCCACGAGATGTTCCACGGCTTCCAGTTCGCCTACCTCCTGTGGGACGAGTGCATGCAGACGAACCTGTGGTTCCTCGAAGGCACGCCGGACATCGCCGGGTTGACCGCCAGCACCGGCGCCCTCGGCACGCACGTGTGGGTCCCCGAGAGCGGATCCGTGCAGACGATGGAGCACGTGCTGCCGCCCCGGTCCGCACGTTGGTTCGTGATCGACTTCTCCATCTTGGACCAGGGCGACGGCGCCATCGGTCTCGAGGTGCGGTTCGAGGTCGACGCCGTCGACGCGACGAACCTGAACGTCAAGTACTACCGCGACGACGACATCCCGGGTTGGGAGACCTGCAGCGGCCCACTGTGGGAATCTACCGGCCTCGTGTCCGGCCGGTCGGCGCGGCTCACCCGTCCAGGCCATGAGCGACCGGAACGTCCGGTGTACGCGCTGGTGGCCAACACCCACCACGCGGACTCGGCCACGGTCAGGTTGGAGGTGACCACGGCCGCCGCCCCGGCGCCCTGACGGTCGCGCGCTCGACCGAACGGATCCCCGCTGAAGTCGACGATTCGACCGCGCCATGATCCAGTAATCTATTGAGAATATGAGTAGCGACGCCGCCCCCCTCACCGCCCGCGCCTTCAAGGACGCGGTCTACGAGCAGTTCGCCCGCATCACCAAGGCGCTCGCGAGCCCGGTGCGCCTCGAGATCGTCGACGTACTCGCCCAGGGCGAACGGACCGTCGACGCCCTCGCCCGCGAGGTCGGGCAGTCGCTCGCGAACGCCTCGCAGCACCTGCGCAGCCTCAAGGAGGCGCGCCTCGTCGACACCCGCCGCGACGGCACCTTCGTCCACTACCGCCTGGCGGACCCGCAGGTGATCGAGGTCTGGCGCGCCGTCCGCGCGCTCGGAGAGCGGCAGCTCGCCGACATCGAGCGGACGGTGGCGGCGTACCTCGGCGACGCCGACGCCTTCGAGTCCGTCACCGCCGACGACCTCCAGCGCCGCCTCGCGGACGGCGAGGTCGTCCTGCTCGACGTCCGCCCGGACGCCGAGTACCGCGCCGGCCACCTCCCCGGCGCGCGCTCGATCCCGGTGGGCGAGCTGGCGGACCGGCTCGCGGAACTGCCGCCGGACGCGACCGTGGTCGCCTACTGCCGCGGCCCCTACTGCCTGATGTCGTACGACGCGCTCGCCATCCTGCACGCCCATGGCCGCCGCGGCCTGCGGCTGGCGGAGGGGCCGCCGGACTGGCGTGCCGCGGGGCGACCCGTCCAGGGCGGACCCGAGCGTGGCTGACGACCGTCGCCCCGCCCGCGTGCCCGCCGCGTTCTGGCTGCTCGCCCTGATCAACGTCCTCGTGGGCGGCATGGTCGGCCTCGAGCGCACGGTGGTGCCGCTCCTGGGCCGCGACGCGTTCGGCCTGCCGCAGGGCGGCGCGCTGGCGGCCTTCGTCATCAGCTTCGGCGTCGCCAAGGCCGTCGTCAACCTGGTCGCCGGCGCGTGGGCGGACCGCATCGGACGCCGCGCGGTGCTGCGCCTGGGCTGGGCGCTCGGCCTGCCGATCCCGCTGCTGCTGATCTGGGCGCCGTCGTGGCCCTGGATCGTCGCGGCGAACGTGCTGCTGGGCGTCAACCAGGCGCTCACCTGGTCGATGACCGTCAACATGATGGTCGACCTGGTGCCCGCCGCCCGACGCGGCTTCGCCGCCGGCGTCAACGAGTTCGCCGGCTACCTCGGCGTCAGCCTGCTCGCCTTCCTGACGGGCCTGGTCGCCGCCGCCCACGGGCTGCGGCCCGAGCCCTTCTACCTGGGGATCGGCGTCTCGGCGCTCGGCCTGCTCCTCGCCCTGCTCGTCCCCGAGACGGCGCCCGCCGCCCGGCCCTCGCCGCTGCGCTGGATCCGCGGGGTCGGCGTCCCCAGCCTGCTCGGCGCCGCCACCAACCTCAAGGACGGCCTCGTCTGGCTGACGCTGCCGCTGATGATGGCCGCCCGCGGCTTCGACCTCGCGCAGGTCGGCGCGGTCGCGGGCCTCTACCCGCTGGTGTGGGCCGCCGGGCAGATCGTGTTCGGGCCGCTCTCGGACCGCGTCGGCCGCCGGCGCCTGATCCTGCCGGGAATGCTGCTGCAGGCGGGCGGGCTGCTGCTGCTCGCGGCCACGACGAGTTTCGCCGGGCTGCTGGCCGCCGCCGTCGTGCTCGGCCTCGGCACCGGCATGGTCTACCCCACGCTGATCGCCCTCGTCGCCGACCGCGTCCCGGCCGGCGACCGCGCCACCGCGCTCGGCGTCTACCGCTTCTTCCGCGACGGCGGCTACGCGCTCGGCGCCATCGTCGCCGCGATCGGCCTCGCCGGGCCGTCGGGCGTCATCGCCGCCGTCGGCGTGGCGCTGGCGCTCGCCACCGCCCTCGCCTGGAAGGAGGTCTGAGCGACCCCCGCCGCCTGTCAGCCGAACAGGTCACCACTGAGGTAGCGGTCGCCGCGGTCGCAGGCGATGAACACGATCGTCGCCTCGTCGAGGTCGGCGGCCACCTCGAGTGCGGCGGTCAGCGCACCGCCCGTGCTCATCCCGGCCAGCAGGCCCGCCTCGCGGGCCAGGAGCCGGGCCTGCTCGCGCGCCGCCTCGGCGGTGACGTCGACGATCCGGTCGACGCGCTCGGGCTCGAAGATCGCGGGCACGAACGCCGGCGACCAGCGCCGGATGCCCGGGATGCTGGATCCCGCCGCCGGCTGCGTGCCGACGATCGTGACGCTCGGGTCGCGGGACTTGAGGGCGCGCGAGACGCCCATGATCGTCCCCGTGGTGCCCATGGCGGACACGAAGTGCGTGACGCGCCCCTCGGTCGCCTGCCAGATCTCGGGGCCGGTGGTGGCCTCGTGGGCGCGCCAGTTGTCGGGGTTGGCGAACTGGTCGAGCATCGCGTAGCCCTCCTCCGCCACCAGCCGCTCGGCCACCTCGCGCGCGTGCTCGATCGTGCGGGCGGCGGGCGTCAGGATCAGCTCGGCGCCGTACGCGCGCATCGTGCGCACCCGCTCGCTGGTGGCGTCGTCCGGCATGACCAACGTGATCGAGAGCCCGAGCCGGCCGGCGATCCAGGCGAGCGCGATGCCGGTGTTGGCGCTGGTGGCCTCGACCAGCCG
>JAHYJQ010000360.1 GCA_019429025.1 Trueperaceae bacterium
GTAGCCGTTGCCGCGCTCCGCGAAGCGCACGGCGACCGTCCGCCAGTCCTCCGGCAGCGTCAGCCCCGCCATGTCGGCCAGCCCCGCCACCAGCGTCAGGTAGCGCGCTCGGTCCACGTGCGGGAAGGTCAGCACCAGGCCGAAGCGGTCGGCCAGCGCCAGGCGCTCGTGGTGGGTGTCCCAGGCGTGAACGTCGTCGTCGAGTGGATCGGGGCGATCGCGGAGCCGCTCGCGCACCAGATGGCGGCGGTTCGACGTCGCCACGACCAGCAGCCGCGGCGGCAGGCCGCGCAACCCGCCCTCGAGCAGCGACCGCAGCGGGCGGTGGCCGGGCTCGCCGTCCTCGAACGCCAGGTCGTCGAGCACCAGCAGCGTGCGGTAGGGCCACGGCCCCAGCGCCGCCAGCGCGCGGGGCAGGCCCGCGACGTCGGCCCCGACCTCGGCCAGGCGCAGGCCGTCCCCCGCGAAGCGCTCGAGCAGGCCGCGCACGGCGGTCGACTTGCCGCTGCCGCGCGGGCCGTACAGCAGCGTCGCGTGGGCCGGCCGACCGGCGACGAAGGCGGCCACGTTGGCGTCGAGCCGGGCCAGCTGCTCGTCGACGCCGACCAGGGGGTCGGCCGGCGGCGGGCTCGCGGGGCCCCAGGCGTCGCCGTCCCAGGCGATCGCCGCGTGCCGGGCCAGTGGCCCCGCCCCGCGCCAAGCGGCGTGGCGCAGCAGGACGGCCACCACGCCCCCGACCTCGCCGGCCCGGAGCCCCGCCGCCACCTCGGCGCGCGTCGCGTCGACGCCCGTGGCCGCCGCCGCCGGCCAGGCCGGCGCCACCGGTTGGGCGCCTGCCGCGGCGACGACCTGCGCGATCCGCGCGACGTCCGCGCGCAGGGCACCCTCGACGTCGCGGGCCAGGGCTTCGGGGCCGCCCGCGGCCACCCGCGACCACGCCCCCTCCCCGTACAGCATCGCGTCCGCCATGGCGTCCGCCAGGTCGCCGCCCACCAGGCGTGTCGCCTGCCAGGCCGCGGGGTAGGCGCGGCGCACGCGCTCCCCGCCGGCGGCCATGGCCTCCGCGGGCTGCCACACCGGCGATCGCTCCACGGCGTCGAGCAGGAACCAGTTCATGTGACGACCTCTCCGACCTCCGCGCCCGGGAGGCCCTCCGAACGCGTCCCGGCGTCGGCTTCGCCCGCCAGCCAGGCCCCGAGCCCATCCCGTTCGAAGGCGACCTCCGCGGCCCGCCGGCCGGCGGCGATCGCCTCGTCCATCCGATGGAAGTCCCACCACGCGACCCTGGGGTAGCTGGAGACCATGCGCGCGCCCGGCGGCACGTCCAGGCCCCGCTCGTACGACTGGGCCGCGAGCGCGATGCCGCGCGCGAGCCGGCGCCAGGGGCCCTGCGTCCCGCGCGCCAGCAGCCAATCGCGCCAACGGGCGCCGGCGACCGTCCCGTGAAGATAGCGGATCGACCCGATCACGCGCGATCGGCCCGCGTCGATGCCGGCGTGCAGGCCCAGGGAGCGCTCCGGGTTCAGCCGGGCCAGGGCCCGGAAGGGGACGGCCTCCACGAAGCCGCCGTCCACCCACACGTGCTCCCCGTCGATCACCGGCGAGAAGTACCCGGCCAGGGCGGAGCTCGCCACCACCGCGCGGGCCAGCGGCCCCTCGCTCAGGAGTCCGAGATCGCCCGTCACGAGGTCCGTGCACGCGACCAGGAACGGCAGCCGGAGATCGTCGAAGGTCGCGCCCCGGAAGACGTGGCGATCGAGCCACGACTCGAGCTTCCGCCCGCGGATGAGGCTGGCCTGGTCGAGGCCCGGGTCCAGCGCCTGCCGCCACAGGTCGCGGACGTCGATGCCACGGAGCAGCGCTCCGATCTCCGTCACCGACATCCCCAGGGCGGCCATCGCCCCGATCATCGCGCCCGAGCTGGTGCCGGCGATGGCGTCCGCGCGCCAGCCGCGCTCGGCCAACACCTCCAGCACGCCGACGTGCGCCACGGCGCGCGCCGTGCCGCCACCCAGGGCGATGCCAAGCCCGGCACCTGTCGCTCCCATCTCGGGCATGGTACCCGGCCGGGGAGGCCGCCGACACGCGTGGTAGCTTGGCGCCGATGGCGTCGATCTACCAGCGGGCGCGCCCGCGCCGCTTCGACGAGGTCGTGGGGCAGGAACACGTCAAGGACGTGCTCCTCGCGGCACTGCGCCTCGGGCGCGTCGGTCACGCGTACCTCTTCTCCGGCCCGCGCGGTGTCGGCAAGACCACCACCGCGCGCCTGCTCGCCATGGCGGTCAACTGCGACGCCGAGGCCGCCGAACGCCCCTGCGGCGCCTGCGAGTCGTGCCTGCTGGTGCAGCGCGGCGACCACCCCGACGTCATCGAGCTCGACGCCGCCTCCAACAACTCCGTGGACGACGTCCGCGACCTGCGCGAGAAGGTCCGCCTCGCCTCGCTGCGCGGTGGCCGGCGGGTGTGGGTGCTGGACGAGGCCCACATGCTGTCGCGGGCTGCCGCCAACGCGCTGCTCAAGACGCTCGAGGAGCCGCCGCCCGGGCTGGTGTTCGTCCTGGCGACGACCGAGCCGGAGAAGCTGCCCCCGACGGTCCTGTCGCGCTGCCAACACTTCCGCTTCCGGCGGCTGAGCGTCGAGCAGATCCGTTCGAAGCTGACACGCCTGGCGGCCGAGGCGGGCGTGGAGGCCGACGAGGACGCCCTGTCGCTCGTGGCCCGTGCGGCCGACGGGGCGATGCGCGACGCGGAGTCACTGCTCGAACGGCTCTTGGTCGAGGGCGAGCGCGTGACGCTGGAGCGGGCCGAGGCGGCCCTCGGGCTGCCGCCTGGCGAGCGCCTGCTGCAGCTCGCCGTGGCGCTGGCGGACGGCGCGTGGGACGCGCTCCTCGGCGAGGCCGGCGCGCCCTACCGCGACGGCCTCGCGCCGCGG
>JAHYJQ010000019.1 GCA_019429025.1 Trueperaceae bacterium
AGATCGCGCCGCGGTACGCGGAGCGGCCCGGGGGCTACACGCGCATCTACCGGCTGGGCACCCGCCGGGGGGACGCCACGCAGGAGGCGTACATCGAGCTCGTCGCGGACGAGTAGCCCTGTTCGTTGAACGCGGGGGCCGGCCCCGCGACGGAGGCCTGGAGTCAGCTTCGCTGCCAACGGCCTCCGACGCGGGGCCGGCCCCCGCTTCGTGATGGGGGCTCGGGCGTGCGGGTCGTCGTGGGTCAGTAGGGCTGCTCGAAGAGCAGCTTCGCGAACGAGGTGCCGGCGCCGTTCCAGGGGACGTCGAGCAACTCCGCGACCGTGGCGCCGACGTCGGCGAAGCTGTCGCGGGTCGGGATCGGCCTGGGGACCACGCCGGGGCCCGCCACGAGCAGGAGGCCGTGCTCGCGGGTGTGGTCGGTGCCGTGCCAGGTGGGGTCGTTGCCATGGTCGCTGATCAGCATGAGCAGGTCGTCGGGACCGAGCGCGGCGAGCAGCTCCGGCAGCCGCGCGTCGAAGGTGGCCAGCGCGCGGGCGTAGCCGAGCGCGTCGCGGCGGTGCCCGTAGATCGCGTCGAAGCCGACCAGGTTGGCGAACGCCAGGCCGTCGACGCCGCTTCGGAGCGCCTCGATCGTCCGGTCCACGCCGTCCGTGTCGTCGCGGGTCGGTACCGCCCGGGTGATGCCGCGGTGCGCGTAGATGTCCGGGATCTTGCCGATCCCCACGACCTCGCGACCGGCGTCCTTCAGCGCGTCCAGCACCGTGGGGACGGGCGGCTCGACCGCGTAGTCGTGGCGGTGCTCGTGCAGCCGCCGCCACGCGCCCGGGACGCCGTCGAACGGCCGCGCGATGACCCTGGCGACGAGGTGATCACCCGTGAGGATCCCGCGCGCGGCCTGGCACCAGGCGTAGAGCGTCTCGAGCGGGACGACCTCCGTGTGGGTGGCGACCTGGAAGACGCTGTCGGCGCTGGTGTAGACGATGGGCGCGCCGGTCGCCAGGTGTTCCTCGCCCAGCTCGTCGAGGACGACGGTGCCAGACGCCGGCCGGTTGCCCAAGTGGGTGCGGCCCGTGGCGGCGTCGAAGGCGGCCATCACCTCGTCCGGAAAGCGCTCGTAGGTGCGGAACGGGCGCTCGAGCTCGACCCCGACGAACTCCCAGTGGCCCGTGGTCGTGTCCTTCGCCTTGGAGCGCTCGCGCATGCGGCCGAAGGCGCCCTCCGGGGCGTCGTGGGTGGGCAGGCTCGTCACGCCCGGCACCATCCCGAGGCCGAGGCGCGTCAGGTTCGGCAGGTCGACCGCGTCGCGGGCCTCGTCGGCGGCGGTCTCGCCCGCGAATCCCGCGAGGGTGTGGTCGAGGGTGTGGGCGCCGGCGTCGCCGTGCGGCGCTTCGGGCGTCACGCCGAACTCGCCGGCGTCCGGCAGGGCGCCGACCCCCACGGAGTCGAGGACGACGAGCGCGACGGTGCGGCGGCGTTGCATGTGACGAGCGTACCAGGTGGGGCAACGGCCCTCGCGCCTTTCCTCGCCTCGTGGGGGAGCGCGCCCCGGTCGCGGCGACCGCCCCGGCCGGGCGTGGGATGATGGCGCCGTGCCCCCGCAGGACCCTCACGCACGGACCCCGGTGCCGGCCGACGGCCGCGAGCTCGTCGACGTCGTCGGCGCGCGGCTGCGCGAGTTGGCGCCCGAGGCCCAGCGCTTCGCCCTCGGCGTCTCGGGCGGCGGCGACTCGGTCGCGCTGGCGTGGATGCTCGCGGAGCGCGGCGTCGACCTCGTCCTGCTACACGTGGACCACGCGCTGCGGCCCGAGTCGGAGGACGACGCCGCCTTCGCGCGCGACCTGGCGGCGGCCGTCGGCGCGCCGTTCCGCAGCGAGCGGGTGGAGGTGCGTGCCGCTGCCGACCGCCGCGGCTGGAACCTCGAGGAGGCAGCCCGCAGGCTGCGGCGGTCGTCACTGCACCGGATGGCACGCGCGGCCGGCGCCGACGTGCTGCTGCTCGCGCACACGGTCGACGACCAGGCCGAGACGGTCGTGCTGCAGGCGCTGCGTGGCTCCGCCTACCTGCGCGGCATGGCCGCGCGCCGCGGCCGCCTGGTGCGCCCACTCCTGACGATCGGGCGCGGCGAGCTGCGGGGCTGGCTCGACCGCCACGGGCGGCCCTGGCGCGACGATCCGACCAACGCCGACCTGGAGCGCGCACGCGCCTGGGTGCGGCACGCCGTCCTGCCGCGGCTCGAGTCGTACGCGCCGGGGGTGACGCATCGCCTGGCCCGCCTGGCTACGGTGCAGCGCGACGCCGCCGACTTCGTGCGGGACGAGGCACGCCGCCGCGTGCGTGGTGCCGCCGCCCTGCTGGGGCCGGAGCGCTCGTTCGGCGAGGACGACGGCGCGGGCGTGAACGCGACCGGCGGTGCGGAGGGGGCCCCGGCGGCAGCCGCGGCAGCGGACGGCGTCGACGCCAGGGTGCTCGCGCGGACACCGGTCGCCGTGCAGCGCGAGGTGCTGGCCGCGCTGCTCGCCGGTGCGGGCGTCGAGGTCGACCTGCACCGCATCGAGAACGTTCGCGGTCGCCTCAACGCCGCCGACCCGTGGCGCGCGTCCGTCGGTGCCGGCGCCTGGTGGCGCGTGGCCTACGGCCGGGTGGCGGTCGTGCGGTCGTCGGCCCGCCCCGCAGAGCGGCGCGTCACGCGCCCCGACGAGCTGCCCGATGGCGTCGACTCCGAGGCGCTGGCGCGCGGCCCGCTCGAGCTGCGCGCCCGCCGTCCCGGCGACGTGGTGCGCCTGCCCGGCGGCCACCGCGCGCTCGCCGACGTGCTCATCGACGCTCACGTACCGCGCGAGGCGCGCGACGGCCTGCGGCTCCTCGCCCGCGGCGACGAGGTCGTTTGGCTCGAGGGCCTGCTGCGCCCAGAGGGCGCCGGTGCCGTCCTGGTGGAGGACGACGACGAGCGGGCCATGCGGGAGGCGCTCGCGTTGGCGCGGGCGGCGGGGGAGGGCGGTGAGCTGCCGGTGGGCGCCCTGGTGGTACGCGACGGCGAGGTCCTGGGCCGCGGTGCCAACCGCACCCGCGCCGACCGCGACCCGACCGCCCATGCCGAGGTGCTCGCGCTGCGCGCTGCGGCGGTGGCGACGGGCGACTGGCGCCTGACCGGCGCGACGCTCGTGGTGACGCTCGAGCCCTGCCCCATGTGCTTCGGGGCGCTCCTGTCGGCGCACGTGGCGCGCGTCGTCTACGGCGCGCCCAACCTGCGCGAGGGTGCGTTGGGCGGCGTCGCCGACCTGGGTGGCGAACGCTGGAAGCGGCGCTTCGAGGTGCGCGGTGGCGTGCGCGCGCGCGAGTCCGCGGCGCTGCTGGCGTCGTTCTTCGGGGAGCGGCGGGGGTAGGCGGGGCTTCCCCACGGCGCGGCGGTCGGCGCGGGTCACGAGCGCCGTGTCCGACGGCGCCCGGAGCGTCCACCGTGGCCCCCGGCACGACGGGTCCCCATGTACGATGGGCGCGATGAAGATCCGCAACTTCTCGATCATCGCCCACGTCGACCACGGCAAGTCGACCCTCGCCGACCGCATCCTGGAGCTCACCCAGAGCGTGTCGGAGCGCGAGAAGCGGGATCAGATGCTCGACACGCTGGAACTCGAGCGCGAGCGGGGCATCACGATCAAGGCCACGCCCATGCGCCTGTACTACCAGGCCGACGACGGCGACACGTACCTCTTCAACCTCATCGACACCCCCGGCCACGTCGACTTCAACTACGAGGTCTCGCGCGCGCTGCGCGCCTGCGAGGGCGTGCTGCTGGTCATCGACGCCGCCCAGGGCGTCGAGGCGCAGACGATCCAGAACGCCTACCTCGCCGTCGACAACGGCCTCGAGGTGCTGCCGGTCATCAACAAGATCGACCTGCCGTCGGCCGACGTGGCCGGTGCGATCGAGGAGCTCGAGGAGGTCATCGGCATCCCCGGCGATCACGCGGTGCCGACCTCGGCCAAGACGGGCGAGAACACCCGTGCGGTGCTCGAGGGCATCGTCGCGCACCTGCCGCCGCCGCAGGGCGACCCGGACGCCGGCCTGCGGGCGCTGATCTTCGACGCCGTCTACGACTCCTACCAGGGCGTCATCGCGTTCATCCGCGTCTTCGACGGCCGCATCGCCCACGGTGACCGCGTGAAGATCGCCTCGACCGGCAAGACGATCGAGGTCGACAAGGTCGGCTTCTTCCGTCCCGAGCCCACGGTCTGCGAGACCCTCGGGGTAGGGGAGGTCGGCTGGTTCACCGCCGGCATCAAGGACATCGCCGACACCCAGATCGGCGACACCGTCACCTCCGCCGACCGTCCCGCCGGCGCCCCCATCCCCGGCTTCAAGCCGGCCATGCCCGTCGTGTTCTCGGGCCTCTACCCGACCGACAACGAGGAGTACCCGAAGCTGCGCGAGGCGCTCGAGAAGCTGCGGCTCAACGACGCCGCCTTCAGCTTCGAGCCGGAGACCAGCGAGGCGCTCGGCTTCGGTTTCCGCTGCGGCTTCCTCGGCTTGCTGCACGCAGACATCGTTCAGTCGCGGCTCGAGCGCGAGTTCGACCAGACGCTCATCGCCACCGCGCCCGGCGTCGTCTACCACGTCCGCACCACCGACGGCGCCTTCCTCGAGGTCCAGAACCCCAGCCAGCTCCCCAGCCCCGACCGCATCCTCGAGATCGCCGAGCCCTGGGTGCGGCTCAGCGTCTTCGTGCCCGAGACCTACGTCGGCAACGTCATGGGGCTGGTCCAGGAGAAGCGCGGGGCGTTCCAGGACATGGTCTACCACGGCCGCCGCGTCGAGCTGCACTACGAGGTCCCCTTCGGCGAGATCCTCTACGACTTCCACGACCGCCTCAAGTCGCTGACCCGCGGCTACGCCAGCATGGACTACCACCCGCTCGCGTACCGCGCCGGCGACCTCGTCAAGGTCGACGTCCTCGTCAACGAGGAGAAGGTCGACGCGCTGTCGGTCATCGCGCACCGCGACAAGGCCTACGAGATCGGCCGCCGCATCGTCGACCGCATGGCCGAGGTCATCCCCCGGCAGATGTTCACCATCCCCGTCCAGGCCGCCATCGGCGGCAAGATCCTCGCCCGCTCGACCGTGAAGGCCTTCCGCAAGGACGTCCTCTCCAAGTGCTACGGTGGCGACATCACCCGCAAGAAGAAGCTGCTCGAGAAGCAGAAGAAGGGCAAGGCGCGGATGAAGCAATTGGGGACGGTGGAGGTGCCGCAGGAGGCGTTCTTGGCGGTGCTCTCGACGGGGGAGGGTTGACCTCTGCAGGGGATCCGCTCGCTTCGCTGGCGTCTGACCGTCGCGGTCGGCACGGCGCTCTGCGTGGCGATCCTGGCCCCGGCACTCGTCTGGATCTCGTCCCTCGCGCCGGCGGCGTGGTCGTCCACGGCGTTCGTGGTGGGGTTCCTGGTGGGAGCGGCCGTGCTCTTCGTCGTCTGCTTCGTGATCGCGCGGCTCCTGGCTGACGCGGTGACGGCGCCGATCTTCGCGGCCGCGGCGCGGATCGAGCACATCGCCGACACCGGCAACGATCTTCCGAACGCTCCACTGAACACGGTGGGCGAGCTCGACCGCCTGTTGGCGGCCGTGCGCCATCTCGTCGACACGGCGCGCGGGCGCGAGCGCCGGCTCGCCACCGCGATCGGGGCGCTCGCGCATGACGTGCGCACGGATCTCAGGGCGATCGCGACCGTGCTGACGCAAGGGCGGACGGCGGCGGGCGGCGACGTCGTTCTCCCCGCGGCGACCGCGGACCTCGTCGACCGCGAGATCGAACGGGCACGGAGCATGACGAGCGATCTCGTCGTGCTCATGCGCACCCCGGAGACGATCCCGGCGCCCGCGCCCGCGCCCGTCGACGTGGCGGCGCTGGTCGAGGAGGTGGTGGCGGCCGTGGCGGCGCGTTCACCCGTGCCGCTGGCCGTCGAGATCGAGAAGCGGTTCGAGCGGCGGGTGCCGCGCGCGCTCATCGAGCGGGCGCTGCGCAACGTCGTCGACAACGCCGTTCGGCACGCGCGCACGTCGGTGACGGTGCGGGTGTACGACGGCCTGGTCATCGTGGCGGACGATGGCCCGGGGATGCAGCGGGCGTCCGGCGATGCGCTGGCATCCGGGTTGCACGGTTACGGCTTCCAGATCGCCTCGCGCCTGGCCGAACTCGTCGGCGGCCGCGTGGCGGTCGAGCGCTCCGATGCCTCGGGCACCGTCGTCCTGGTGTACGTGTGATGGCCGGGCGCCGGGGCGAGGTGGCGACGGCGCCAGCGCTCGTCGTGGACGACCATCCGCTCTTCCGGCTCGGGTTCGTCGCTGCCTGGCGCCTCGCACGGCCCCGAGAGCCGATCGTCGAGACGAGCGACCTCGAGGGCGCCCGTCGACTGCTGACCCCGCGGACGCGGCTGTTGGTCGTCGATCTGCTGCTCCCCGACGGCTTCGGGCTCGAACTCGCGGCCACCGCCGCGCGGCTGGGCGTCCCGTTCGTCGTCCTGTCGACGGCGGACGCGCCGGCGATCGTCGAGGCGGTTCGCCGCAGCGGCGCAGCGGCCTTCTTCTCGAAGGAGACCGACCCGCATCACATCCTGCTCGAGATCGACCGCATCCTGCAGGACCCGAGCGAGCGCAGCTTCCCCGCGACCTCCCCGCTGCCGGCGCTCACGCCCCGGGAGCATGACGTCCTCGCCGGCCTCTTGGCCGGGCTCGCGAACCGCGAGATCGCCGAGCTCCTCGGACTCGGCGCCGAGACGGTCAAGTCGCACACCGCCATGCTCTTCGTGCGGCTCGGTGCCTCCGATCGGTTCGAGGCGGTTCGCATCGCCCGCGACCTGGGCTACGACCTCGCGCTGCCGTACCTCAGGGGCGGGCGCGCAGGCGGGTAGTCCGCGCGCCCGCCCTGAACGAGCCGCCATCGCTCGGTCACGGCCCACCGTCCGTAGGCGGGAGTTGACTCGGCCGGCGGCCCCGGCGCCGCGTGCGGCAGCATGGGCCCGTGGCACCGCGCACCGGTCTCAGCCTCGTAGAGTTGCTCGTCGTCCTGGCGGTGCTGTCGCTGGTAGGCACGTGGTTCGGGCTGCGTCCGGTGAACGGTCTGGCCGCCGACGCCCGCTCGCTCGCCGGGGCGGTCGCGCTCGCTCGCGCACGGGCCGCCGCGGACGGCACCCGCGTGACGGTCTTCGGCGCGACCTGCAGCACGACGTCGAGCGTGGCGTGGCGGGGGATCACCGCAGCCGCGGTGTCTGAGCCCCCCCGCGGCCTCCTCTTCACCCCCGACGGCCTCCCCCGCACCTGCGACGGCGGCGGCGTCGGCAACACGACGATCCTCCTCGAGCACCGCGGGCGCCAGGCGGCCGTCATCGTCTCGTCCCTCGGCCGCGTCCGCTGGGAGCTGCGATGAGCCGCCGGGGTTTCACCCTCATCGAGGTCTTGGTGGCGCTGACGCTGGTCGCCATCCAGGTGCCCGCGGTCGTGGCCACCGTGAGCGCGGCCGCCGCGTTGACGCGCCGCGCCGAGGCCGTGCTCGCCAGCATCGACGTCCCCGACCTCGTCGACCGGTGCCAGCGATCATGAGGCGTCGCGGCCTCACGCTGCTCGAGGTCCTCGTGGCCGTGGCGATCGGCTCGCTGGTCCTCTCGCTGGCGGCGGCCACGGGCCAGTCGAGCCGGCGGCTGAGCGCCACGATCGACGCCCGCGCGATCGCGGCGCAGCGGGCGACGGCGGTGCCGCTCCTGCTCGGGCGCGCGCTGGCGCTGGCCGGCCGGGGGCTCGACGGCTGCGGCCTCCAGGTGGCGGACGGCGGCCTGCGGACGCGGGTCCGCGGCGTCGACCTGGGCGACGCCGACCCGGCGACCTTGGAGGTCTTCGCCGGCCTCGACGGTGGCGGCCGGCCGGCGCTGTACCACCGCACGCCGCCGCACGCCCGGCAGCCCTGGCTCGAGGACGTGACCGGCTTCCGCGTGCTCGCCGCGCGCGACGAGGCCGGTGTCTGGCGCCCGATCGAGCACGACGCCGTCAGCCGCTGGGCCGCGCTGCGCGTCGAGGTCTCCTGGACGGACGGCGACGAGCGGGCCTACGATCTTCGGCTGCCCCACGCCCCCTGCGCGGAGCCGCTCCCATGACGAACCGCCGCGGCCTCGTGCTCGTCGGCGTCCTGTTCCTGACGCTGGCGACCTGGATGCTGCTGGCGGCCATGCTCACGACGGCCTTCCTGCACTACCGCCTCGCGCTGGGTGCCGAGCGCGGCGCGGTGGCCGGGGCGGCGGCGGAGCGGGCGGTGGCCGAGGCCCTGGCGGCGGCGGGGGAGGCCCGCGCCGCCGGCGGCGCGTGGCCGGCGCCGGCCACCACGCCCAGCGACGTCGCCGCCTGCGGCCTCGAGCTCGTCGAGGTCGCCCAGGGCGACGACTGGTACCGCGTGCGGGTGCAGGCCGGCTTCGAGGGGGCGATCGCGTGGCGCGAGGGGACGGCCCATGCCGCACCGTGAAGAAGGCGCCGCGCGACGCGCGCTGGAGCCGGGCGAGGCCGACCGCATCGCCTTGACGCGCCTCGCCCCAGGGTGCGACCATCCTCGGGATGACGACGCTCCGCGCGCGCCTCTGTGCGGCCCTGTTGGCCGCGGGCCGGCCGGTGCCGGCGAAGGACCTGCAGCAGTTGTTGGAGGTCTCGCCGGAGGGCCTGACGCGCTCGCTGAAGGACCTGCGGCAGACGCTGGAGGCGGCGTCGCTGGGCGTAGAGATCGAGGCGGTCGCCGGCGGCTACCAGCTGGTCGTGTCGCCCGCGATCGCGCCGCAGTTGGTGAGCCTGTTGGCGCCGCCGCCGCTGCCGAACCTCTCGGCGGCCGCCCTCGAGACGCTGGCGCTCGTCGCGTACCACCAACCCGTCACCCGCGGCGAGCTCGAGGCCGCGCGCGGGGCGAACTGCGCGTCGACGGTGGAGACGCTCCTGGAGCGGGAGCTCATCAAGGTGGTGGGCCGGCGCGAGGTCATCGGGCGGCCGGAGCTGCTCGCGACCACCGAGCGCTTCCTCATCGAGTTCGGCCTCCGCTCCCTCGACGACCTGCCGGCCGTCGCCGACCGGCCCGACGCCTTCCTGCGCGGCTGACGCGCCGTCACCGGCCGAGCGGGCGGCCGTTCAGCTGGCGCGCGCGGCGAGGTAGCGCAGGGCCGCCAGGTATCCCTCCGCCCCCAGGCCCGCGATCGTGCCGGCGCAGGCCGCGGCGGTGAGGCTCACGTGGCGGAAGGCCTCGCGCGCATGCACGTTCGACAGGTGGACCTCGACGACGGGGACGTCGATGGCGGCGATCGCGTCGCGCAGCGCCACGGACGTGTGCGTGTAGCCGGCGGGGTTGATGACGACGCCGGCGGCGCCGGTGTCGGCGGCCTCGTGCAGCCATTCGATCAGCGCGCCCTCGTGGGCGCTCTGGCGCGACTCGTGGGCGAAGCCGAGCGCTCTGGCCAGGCCGGCGCAGGCCGCGTCGATGTCCGCCAGCGTCTGGCGGCCGTAGACCTCGGGCTCGCGGCGGCCGAGGCGGTCGAGGTTGGGGCCGTGGAGCACCCACAGGGTCTTGGGGGCGTCGCTCATGCTGGGCCTCCTGGGAAGCGCGCGCGCAGGGCCTCCCACGCGCGGGCGAGTTCTGCGGGCCGGACGTCGTCGACGACCAGCGGCCGGCCGAGGTCCGCGAGCAGCACGAAGTGCAGGCGGCCGCCGCGGCGCTTCTTGTCGCGGGCCATGAAGGCCAGCAGGGCGTCGAGCGGCACGTCCGGCAGCGGCGCGTCGGCCGCCCAGCCGACCAGTGCGGCGGCGTCCGCGCGCCAATCCGCCCAGCCGCGCGTCCCGCCGAGTTCGGCGGCGAACGCCAGGCCGTAGGCGACGGCGGTGCCGTGGCGCATGGCGTGGCCGGTGACGGCCTCGAGCGCGTGCGCCAGGGTGTGCCCCAGGTTGAGGTGGGCGCGGACGCCGGCCTCGTGGGGGTCGGCGGCCACGACCTCGGCCTTCACCCGGATGCCGTCGGCCACCAGTCGCGCCCAGGCGGCGTCATCGAGGTCGTCGGGGAGCCCGAAGGCGTCCGGCGGGCCGAAGGCGGCGCGCCAAGGGGCGTCGGCGAGGAGCGCGTGCTTGTACAGCTCCACGGCGCCCTCGCGCAGGACCGCGGGCGGCAGCGTGGCGAGCGCGCGGGTGTCGGCGACGACGACCCGGGGCTGCCAGAAGGCGCCCACGAGGTTCTTGCCGGAAGCCAGGTCGATGCCGGTCTTGCCGCCCACGGAGGCGTCGACCATGGCCAGCAGCGTGGTGGGGACCTGGACGAAGGGCACGCCGCGCAGCCAGCTGGCCGCCACGAAGCCGGCCAGGTCGCCGACCACGCCGCCGCCGACGGCGCAGACCCAGGTGTCGCGGTCGCAGGCGGCGGCGGCGAGGCGGGCGTGCAGGTCCGCCCAGGTGGCGACGGACTTCGAGTCCTCGCCGGCTGGCACGACGAGCGTGACGGCCTCGACGCCGAGCGACGCCCAGGCGCCGGCGGCCCGGGTCGCATGGCCGGCGGCGGCCACGTGTGCGTCGCTGACGATCGCGACGCGCGAGGCGCGCTCGGCGCCCGCGTCCGCCAGGGCCGCGGGGAGGAGGTCGTCGTCGGCGCCCACCCACACGGCGTACGCCGGCTCGAGGGCGACGCGGACGCGAAGGGGCGCCGTTGCGCCGCTCATCCGTGCGCCTCGTTCCATGCGTGCAGCTTCTCGACGATCTCCTCGACGACCTCGGTCGATTCGCGGCCGTCCGACTGCACCTTGATGCTGGCGGCGTCGTCGTAGGCGGGGCGGCGCTGCGCCATGAGGGCGCGGATGCGCCCCAGCGGGTCGCCGGTCTCGATCAGCGGGCGCTTGTGCCGCCGCGTCCGCCGGTACACCGTCTCGGGCGAGGCCTCGAGCACGACCACGGGCCCGCGCGAGCGCAGCAGGCGGCGGTTCTCCTCGCGCACGACGGTTCCACCGCCGGTGGACACGACGACCTCGTCGAGGCGCAGGACGCGGCGCACGATCTCGGTCTCGTAGTCGCGGAAGGTCGACTCGCCGTAGAGCTCGAAGATCTCGCTGATGCGCATGCAGGCGACGCGCTCGATGACGCGGTCGGTGTCGATGAAGGTCAGCTGCAGGCGGCGCGAGAGCTCCCAGCCGATGCGGCTCTTGCCGGTGCCCATGAAGCCGGCCATGGCCACCCAGGTGACCGGCCGGTCTGTGAGGTGGCGGCGCACCGGGCTCAGTACGCGGCCGCGTAGGCGCGGTGGGCGGCGACGCGCTCGCGCAACTCGCGCACGGTGTCGGGCCCGAACTTCTCGAGCAGGGCGTCCGCGAGCACCAGGGCGGTCATCGCCAGGACGACGATCGAGGCGGCGGGCACGGCGGTGGTGTCGGAGCGTTCGCGGGCGGCGTCGGCGGGCTCGTGGGTGACGACGTCGACCGTGGGCAGCGGGCGCATGAGGGTGGCGATCGGCTTCATCGCCGCGCGCACCACCAGCTCCTCGCCGTTGGTGATGCCGGCCTCGAGGCCGCCGGCGCGGTTGCTGGGGCGGTAGTAGCCGCGGCCGTCGTCGTGGAAGACGGGGTCGTGCACCTCGCTGCCGGGCACGGTGGCGTTCTGCCAGCCGTCGCCGATCTCGACGCCCTTGATCGCCTGGATCGACATGACGGCCTGCGCCAGGCGCCCGTCGAGCTTGCGGTCCCACTGGGTATGGCTGCCGAGCCCGACGGGCACCCCGCGGAAGCGCGCCTCGACGACCCCGCCGAGGGTGTCGCCGTCGCGCTTGGCCTGGTCGACGCGCGCGCGGATGGCGTCCTCGCTGGCGGTGTCGAAGGTGCGGAAGGGGGAGTCGTCGAGCGCGTCGAGGCGGTCCCAGTCCATGCCGCCGTCGCACGGGACGCCGGCCATGTGGACGACCCGGGCGCTGCCCTTGACGCCGGCCTCGGCGAGGATCCGCAGGGCGACGGCGCCGGCGGCGACCCTGGAGGCCGTCTCACGCGCCGACGCGCGCTCGAGGACATCGCGCAGGTCCTTGTGCCCGTACTTGATGCCGCCGGCGAGGTCGACGTGGCCGGGGCGGGCCTTGGTGAGTGCGCGCTTGCGGGGCTCGCCGCCCGGCTCCGGCGACATGATCGTCTCCCAGTTGCGCCAGTCGCGGTTCTCGATCTGCAGCGAGAGCGGCGCGCCGGTCGTGCGGCCGGCGCGGACGCCGGCGAGGACCCGGGCGGCGTCCGTCTCGATCACCTGGCGCCGGCCGCGGCCGTAGCCGCCCTGCCGGCGCCTGAGCCAGGGGTCGACGTGCTCCGCGGGCACCAGCGGCAACCCCGCGGGGACCCCGTCGAGCAGCACCGTCAGCACCGGGCCGTGGCTCTCCCCGGCGGACAGGAACCTCAGCGTCTTCATCGCGCCAATCTAGCACGGCCCCGCGGTCGCGCCCGGGCCGTGCTGGACGGGGGATAGGGCAACCGGTCGAGCGCGCGCAGCGCAAGAAGGCGCGCCCCCGGCGGTCGGGGGCGCGCGCACCTTGGAAGTCGGGTCGGGCGTCGGGCGTCAGTCGATGACGGTCGCGGTGATGATGAGCAGGAGATCGATGTCGTCCTCCTCGGTCACCGTCTTGCCGAGCAGGTCGCCGATCACGGGGATGCTGCCGATGATCGGCAGGCGCTGGCGGGTGACCGCCAACGAGTTCTGCAGCAGGCCGCCGAGCAGCAGGGTCTGGCCCTGTTCGACGGTGACGGTACTCGTGAGGTTCCGCGTCGAGAGGTTGAGGAACGTGGGGTCGTTCGTGGTCGACAGCACGTCCTCGACCTTGGCCGAGACCTCGAGGGTGATGCGGCCGTCGGCCGTGATGCGCGGGGTGACGTCGACCTGGACGCCGTAGGGGATCGTCCGCTCGATGTTCTCCTGCGCCCCCGGCAGCGTGATGAAGATCTGCCCGCCGGACTGGATCGTCCCCTCGCCGTTGTTGAGCACCGTGATGTTGGTGTCGTCGACGCGGCGGCTGAGGCCCTGCGTCTCGAGCGCGTTGAGCACGGCGCGCACGTTGAGGCTCGAGATCACCTGGGTGGTGTCGAAGATGAAGCTCAGGCCACCGGACAGGATGTTGGCCGTCAGGTTGCCGAAGCCCGCGTTCCAGTCGATGCCCAGGTCCAGCGCGCTGCGACGCGTGATCTCCTGGATCCGTACCTGGACGTTGACCTGCGGCTGCGGCTCGTCGAGCTCGGCGATCAGCGTACCGAGGCGTGACTGGACGGCCGCGGTGCCGGTGACGATGAGGCTGTTCGTGCGGGCGTCAGCGACGACCGTGAAGGTGTCGATGAGGGTGCCGTTCTCCTCGCCGCCCACGATGCCGGTCGCGCGCAGCGTCTCCGCCAGGCCGCCGGCGTCCGAGTTCGACAGGAAGTACGTGCGCTGGACGAGCGGCAGGACCTCGGCGGGCTGGTCGAACTCGGCGAGCGTGGTCGCCACGGACTCGTGCTGCGCCTCGGTGGCCGTGACCACGACCGCCGCCGTGCCCGGGAGCCCCTCGACGGAGGCGTCCGGCACCGCCAGGCGGAGGAGGCGGACGACCGTGTCGACGTCGTTGTTGACCCGGTAGAAGCGCTGGACGCGCGGCTCGCCGACTTCGACGGGCTCGGGCGCGGTCGTGCGCAGGCGCGCGAGCGAGCCGCTGGTGCCGATGACGACGATGTCGTTGGCCTGCAGCAGGTAGTCGAGGTCGTTGAGCGTGAGGACCAGCGCCCAGACCTGACGGAACGGCTTGGGCTCGCCGATGTCGTAGACGATCGTGCGCACGGGAACGTCGTCGACGACGGGGGTGAGGTCGACGGCCCGCGCCAGCGCGGTGAGCATGGTGCCCAGGTCCTCGCCGGCGAGGCCGGTCGAGAACGACACGAGCTGGTCGAAGCGGGCGTCCGCCGGCAGCTCGGCCGGCTGGGCCAGCACCGGCGCCAGGCCGAGCAACGCCACACACGTGAGGAGGGAGAGCACTCGTTTCATGTTCACCGCCTGAGGTCCAAGGTGAGGATCTGCGTGGTCTGCCCGAGGGTCAACTCCGCCTGCATGCCGCGGAGGTCGGTCAGGACGATCTCGGTGTTCGGCAGCGTCTGCCCGAGGGAGACGACGATCGGCACCGCGTCGAGGGTGGAGCGGAACACGCCCACGCTGACGGGACCCAGCACGGAGCCCGTGAAGGCGTAGTCGTTGTCGCGCAGGAAGCGCGCCAGGCCCGTCGCGCCCGCCACGAGCGGCGCCTGGGAGGCGACCGGGGCGGGCCGCGCGGCCTCGGGCTCACCGGGGGCCGCGGGATCGTCGCGCTGCACGGAGACGACCGGTTCGGGTTCGGCGACCGCTGCCGGTGCCGCGATCGGGCCGACCGGCTCGAGGTCCACCGTCGGCGCCGGGGGACGCGGCGCGGAGGGCGCCTCGATGACGGCGGGTTCCGGGTCGGGGACGGCGATCACCGTGATCGCCGGCAGGTCGACGCGGTCGGCGACGGTACCTACGCGCGGCTGCCGCAGCAGGTCGGGGGCGGAGGAGAGCACGGCGCCCGAGGGCAGGTCGCGGCTGAGCGTGGCGCTGGGCACGCCCGGGGTGATCGCGCGCGGCGTCGGCGCCGCCTGGCGGGTCGGGACCGGCGGCGGGCCGGCGGGGACCGGGACCTCGACCGCGACCTCGCCCGCGGCCGGCGAGCCGACCGGGACGTCGCGGGCGGGCGCCGGCGGCGTGCGCACGACGACCGGCGAGAACGGGTTGATGGTCGCGCGGGAAGGCACGGTGACGCCCGCGACCGCGGTCGCCTCGGGCTCGGCCTCGGCCTCCTCGGTGGCGGCCTGCGGCTCGGTGACCAGGAAGGGGAGGTCGGCGATGACCACGTCGCGGGTGACCGCGATCGCCGGGTCGACGGCGACGACCTCGGGTTCGGCCACCACGATGGCGTCGGGGTCGGTGACCGCGGGTTCCGCGGCGGCGTCGGCCTCACCCGCCGCCTCGGGCTCGCCCTCTGCGGCCTCGGCCTCGGCGGTCGCGTCGCTGCCGGGCGCCGCGGGGGTCGCGGTGACGGGGTCCTGCGCGGGCACCTCGGCCAGCCGGCTCTGGTAGAAGAAGTTGACCCAGAAGAAGGCGGCGGCGGCGAGCAGCAGGATGGCGATCAGGATGCGTGCGGTGCGGGACAGCGCCATGTCAACGCTCCCCGGGGTCGGAGCCCGTGAAGACGTACACGGTGAAGCCGACGTTGGTCGAGAGGCCGGGGTCGGTGGAGTCGTCGCTGGAGAGCGAGAGCCCGATCTGGTTGATCTTCGTGTAGCGCTGCAGGCCCTCGAGCACGCCGATGAAGCTCATGACCTCGCCGAAGGTGCCGCTGGAGGCGACGGTGAAGCCGATCGGCCGCACGCTCTGGATGTTGCCGGATGCCCCGCCCTGGCTGAAGCTGGCGACCGTCACGCCCGCGTCCTCGGCGGAACGCCGGAGGTCGTCGATGACGTTCGAGACCTGCGACTCCCGCGGCAGTTGCGAGAGGAACACGCGGCGCTCCTCCTCGAGGAGCGCGACGGCGAGCCGGAGTTCGGGGAGGTTCCGGCGGGCGTCCTCGCCGCGGCGGATCTCGACGTCGAGGCGCTGGATGTCGGCCTCGAGCTCGGCGATGCGCTCCTGCGACGGCGTGTACAGGTAGAAGTACCAGAGCACGCCGCCGACGATCGTCAGGACCACGAGGATGAGCGCGATGTCGCGCTGGCGGACGTTGCGCAGGGAGAACCTCATCGCTCGGCCCCCGAGAAGCCGCCGACGGTGAGGTTGTAGGTGAACAGCTCCTCATCCTCGGACTGGCGCGAGGCGTTCTGGAAGAGCACCCCGAAGTCGGGCGCGTTCTCCAGGTTGCGGACGAAGGTCGCGAGCACCTCGGGCCCACGCACGGTCCCAGAGATCGACGCCTCGGAGACGATCGCCGCGCCCTCGTAGCGGTTGGCGTCGCTGCTGGGCGGGTACACCGACCGCAGGTTGAGGCTGCGGAAATCGATCAGCGTCAGCCCGTCGTCGCTCATGGCGGGGACGTACTCGAGCAGGGCGGGGATCTCCGATGTCCAGACGACCTGGCCGCGGCGCACCTCCTCGGCGACGGCGATCAGGGCCCGCAGGGCCTGCTGCCGCGACTGCAGGTCGCGCTGCTCCTGCAGGAACGGCTGCAGCAGCGCCAGTTGGTCCTGCCGCAGCTGCACGTCGCGTTCGAGGTTGGCGATCGTCTGGGTGGTCAGGTACGAGATCGAGAACAGCACGCTGCCCACCGCCAGCGGGAAGACGACCGCCAAAACGCGCCAGTAGCCGGGTTCGCGGATGCGCTGAAGGCTCTTGGGCAGCAGGTTGATGTTAATCAAGGCCGCTCACCCCCCGGAGCGCCAGGCCGAGCGGCACGGCGAGCGCCGGTCCGACGTCCTGCAGGTAGGCGCGATCGAAACGGTTGCCGTCCGCGGTGACGGTCAGCCACGGGTCGCCGACCTCGGTGCGCACGCCGAGCGTGTCGCCCACGGCCTCGGCGAGCCCGCGGAGCTTGGCGCCGCCGCCGGTGATGAGCATGCGGTTGATGTTGGCGTCGCCCGTCTGCACACGGAAGAACTCGAGGCTGCGGCGGATCTCCGTGGTCAGCTCGATGAGCACCGGCCGCAGCGCCTCGTACACGCGGCTGGGGCTGTACTGCTCGCGCTTGGCGTCGAAGTTGAGCAGCTCCTCCTCGTCCTCGGAGGGGATGACCGCCGTGCCGAACTGCAGCTTCACGTCCTCGGCGCTGTCGAAGTCGAGGCCGAAGGCGCGCTGCACCGCGGCGGTGAAGTCGTCGCCGCTGACGCCGATGTTGCGGTTCATCAAGACCCGCTCGCCGCGCACCAGCGTGATCGTGGTGTTCGAGGCGGCGATCTCGAGGACGACGCCGATCTCGTTCGCCTCGGTGTAGCCGCTCCCGGAGAGCGTCGTCTTCGTCAGGTGCGCCCCGAGCAGGGCGCCCTTGAGCGAACGCAGCAGGCTGAACGGCTTGATGTCGATGACGACCGGCTCGAGGCCGGCGAGGCGCAGCGTTTCGACCTGCTGGGTGAGCAGGTCGAGGCGGGCGGCGGCGATGACGACCTCGAGCTGGCCCCCCTCGGACACGTCGTCCGGGTTGTCCAGCACGTAGAAGTCGAGCTCGACCTCGTCGATCGGGAAGGGGATGTAGCGCTCCGCCTCCCACTTGATCGCCTCTTCCAGCTCCTGCAGGGTCATCTTCGGGACCATGATGTTGCGGGTGATCGCCTGCCGGTTGGAGACCGCCGACACGACGTGTCGCTTGCGGATCCCGGCCTCGTCGAAGAGGGCCCTGACCTCCGCGGCGAGCCCGGGGGCGTCGATGATCTGGTCGTCCTGGACGAGGCCGGGGGGCATCGGCCTGATCCCGAGGGCGGCCAGGCTGGGCGGGTTGCCCTGCCGTAGCTCCACCACCTTCAGGGCCGACGTCCCGATCTCGAGGCCGACGGCTTCGATCCTGGGTCGTAGGAAGCGCGACATGCGTCCGCGCGTTGAGGCCATAAGAATCCTCCTCGAATGCCTATCGGGACTGTATCACGCGGTTCTCATGACCCCTGGTGAAATTTCCGCAGCAGAGCGGGGTTCCTGCCGCCTCCCGGGCACCGCGGCGAGACGCCCGGAACGCCAGGCGGCGAAAGGGTTTTCCCACCCCCGGAGCGCGATCGGCGACGAGGAGTTTCGCTGGGAACGCCGATAGTAGTGAGAAACGGCGTTATTACCCGGCAACCACGGATGGGCCCGAGCGGACGCGCTTGCCGGCGCTCAACTACCGGACCGCGCCAGGTCGTTGAAGCGCACGTGGGCGTTGTGGAACTGCAGGTCGACCTGGCCGACGGGGCCGTTGCGCTGCTTGCCGAGGATGACCTCGGCGATGCCCTGCTTCTCGCTGTGCGGGTCGTAGTACTCGTCGCGGTAGATGAACATGACGAGGTCGGCGTCCTGCTCGATCGCGCCCGACTCGCGCAGGTCCGAGAGCATGGGCCGCTTGTTCGGCCGGGCCTCCACGGCGCGCGACAACTGCGAGAGGACCAGCACGGGGACGTCGAGCTCACGCGCGAGGGCCTTGAGGCCACGCGAGATCGTGCTGATCTCCTGCTGGCGGTTCTCGCTCTGGCGGCCCTGCGATCCGGACATCAGCTGGAGGTAGTCGATGACGAGCAGCCCGAGGTCGTGCTCGGCCATGAGGCGCCGGGCCCGCGAGCGCAGCTCCATCACGGTCAGGTCGGCGTGGTCGTCGATGTAGATCTTGGCCTCCGACATGCGGCCCGCGGTGTCGGCCAGCCGCTGGAAGTCGCGGTCGGAGAGCTGCCCGTTGCGCACGCGGCTCATGTCGACCCTGGCCTCCGAGCAGAGCATGCGGGTCACGAGCTGCACGCCGGACATCTCCAGCGAGAAGATCCCGACGGTGCGCTTCTCGCGCAGCGCGATGTTCTGGGCGATCGTCAGGGCGAACGCCGTCTTGCCCATGCTGGGGCGCGCGGCCAGCACGTTGAGGCTCGACGGCTGCAGGCCGGAGGTCAGGGCGTCCAACTCCTTGAAGCCCATGCGCAGGCCCGACACCGGATCGGGGTTGTTGAAGTGCTCGTTGATCTGCTGGAAGGTCTCGCCGACGAGCTGCGGCATCCCCTCGAAGAAGCTTCGCCGCTTGCTCGAGGAGATCTCGAACACGGCCGACTCCGCCTGGTCGAGCAGCTGCTCCAGCGGGGCGGCCTGCTCGTAGGCGCTCTGCAGGATGCGTCCGCTGGCGGCGATCAGATCGCGCAGCACCGCCTTCTCGCGCACGATGTTGGCGTAGCTGTCGGCGTACGCAGCGGTGGGGACGCCCTCGGCGAGCCCGATGAGGTAGGGGACGCTGCCGACGGCCTCCAGGTCGCCGCTCTGGCGCAGCTCCTCGGCGAGCGTGACGAGGTCCATCGGCTCGCCGCGGCGGAAGAGGTGCTCGAGGGCGCGCCAGATCTTGCGGTGGCCCTCCTTGTAGAACAACTCGGCGGTCAGCGTGCCCTCGAGGGACGCGTAGACCTCGTTGTCGAGGAGGACGCTGCCGAGGACGCTCTTCTCGGCCTCCAGGTTGTGCGGTGGGGTTCGGCTCTCCACCGGGACATGCTACGACGGGTCACCCTGGGCGCCGCCGCGGCGAGCGGCCCGGCATCACCCGGCCCGGCGTGGCGGCGGGCCACGACCGACGTCGGCCACGCGCGTCGGCGTAGGATGGCGGGCATGATGAGCCTCGTCGTCGTCCTCACGTCTGCGGTGCTCGCGTACGTGATCGGCACCGTCCCCGTGGGGGCGAGCCTGGTACGACGCGTCACGGGCCTCGCGGCCCGCGATCTCAACCCGCACCTGCTCGGCGTCGAGAACGTGTTGCGGCTGGCTGGCCTGCCGGCGGCGCTCGGCAGCTTCGCGCTCGACATCGTCAAGGGCGCGTTGCCGGTCGCGCTGGCGGCGCCCTGGGCGCCGGGGGCCGCGGCCGCTGCCGCGGCGGGCGTCTACGTCGGGCACGTGGCACCGTGGCCGCGGGCGTGGGGCGTCGACCTGCCGCGCGGGCGCGGCAACGGCGTGCTGCTGGGCGCCCTGGCCGCCTGGGCCGCCTTCGGGTCCACGCCGGCGACGCTGCTCGCCGTGCCGGTCGTCGCCTACGCGGCCGTGCTGGCGGCGACGCGTTACGTCGCGCTCGGTACGCTGGCGGGCCTGCTCGCGCTGCCGCTGGCACTGGCCCTCGGCGGCGCCGGCGCGACGGCCGTGGTCGCGGGGGTCGCGATGTTCGCGCTCGGCGCCTGGCGCCAGAAATCGGCGATCGCGCGGATGCAGGACGGCACCGAGCCCCGCCTTGGGGATCCGCCGCCGGTGCGCGGCCTCGACCCCCACGTCGTGCTGGCGGCGTTCATGGCGCATCCGATGACCATCGACGATCTGTGGCAGCCGCCGAGCCAACGCTGGCTGGCCCCGCTGGCGCGGCGGGGCTGGCTCCCCGAGGGGGTGCTCCGCTGGGTGCTGCCACGCCTGCGGCCGCAGGTACAGGGCGAGATCCGCGGCGTCGCGCTGCCGGACGGCCGCGAACTGCGCGTGGCGCTGATCGGCGGGCCCATGCTCCCCGATCAGATCCGGACGCAGACCGAGCAGGCCGAGCGGATGGCCATCCAGGGGGCGCGCCTCGCGCGCGAGCTCGGCGCGGAGGCGTTCGGCCTCGGGGCGTTCTGGTCCACGGTGGGCGACAAGGGGGTGCTGGTGCAGGCGGCCGTGCCGGAGCTGGCGATCACCAACGGCGGCTCCTACACGGCCGCCACCGTGCGCGCCGCCGTCCCCGGCCTGCTCGAGCGGTTCGCGGAGGAGGGGGGCGACCTGCGCAACGCGGAGGCCGCCGTCATCGGCGCCAACGGCGTCGTGGCGTTCGGGGTGGCGCGCGTGCTCGCCGGCGAGGTCGGCCGGCTGGTGCTCGTCGGGCGCGACCTCGAGCGCCTCGAGCGGTCGGCGCGGACGCTCCAACGCAAGCACCCCGAGCTCGAGGTGCGCACCTCGACGGAGGTGGCCGCGGTCGCGGGCGCAGACCTGGTGTTCA
The DNA here is from genome assembly GCA_019429025.1 of Trueperaceae bacterium. GTDB lineage: Bacteria > Deinococcota > Deinococci > Deinococcales > Trueperaceae > JAABTL01. The sequence continues at coordinate 20,636 of JAHYJQ010000019.1, forward strand.
CGGCGACCTCCGACCCGCTGCCGGTGCTGCGGGCTGCGCACGTCAAGCCCGGCGCGTGGGTCTTCGACCTCGGCCGCCCCGCGGACGTGCACCCCGACGTCGCGGGCGTGCCCGGCGTCAAGCTCATACCGGGCGGCGTCGTCCGGCCGCCGGGCTCGCTGCGCAGCCAGATCGACCTGCACTTCGGCGACGGGCTCGTGCCGGCCTGCCTCGCGGAGACGATGATCATGACGGCCACGCGGGCCTTCGATCGGGCGTCGCTGGGGCCGCAGACACGCATCGCCGACATCGAGTGGTACCTGGCCGAGGGCGAGCGGCTCGGCTTCGAGGTCATCACCCGCGACCTGCGGGACGTCGAAGCGAACGAACGGGCCGGGCCGCGCACGCCGGCAGTCGGGGCGACCGCATGAGGGCGTGGCGGATCGGCGGCGCTGCCGCCGCGCCGCTGGCGGAGGAAGGCGCCGAGGCCGCCGCCCTGTGGGGGGCCGGGGCGACCGCCGTGTGGATCGACGGGGCCGACCTCGTCGCGTACTTCCCGGACGACGTCCGGGGGGCGCCCCCCGGCGACGGTCGCTGGGAGGAGGTCCCGGACGTCGACCACGTCGCGGCCTACCTCGCCGGCCTGGCGCCGGTCGACGCCGGCGCCGTGGTGGTGGCGCCGACGCATTGTCAGGCCGTGCTGCGTGCCGGCCAGCAGGTCGTGTGGCTCGATCCGGGAACGGCGTTCGGCACCGGCCACCACGAGTCGACGCGGCTGGCGCTCGAGGCGCTCGGGGGGCTGCCCCTGGCCGGCCGCCGGGTCCTCGACGTCGGCGCCGGCTCGGGCCTGCTGGCGATCGCCGCCGATAAACTGGGTGCCGCCGACGCCTTGGGCATCGACATCGATGCCGACACCGTGCCGGTCGCGCGGGCGAACGCCGTGCGCAACCGCTCGCGGGCGCGCTTCCTCGAAGGTGGCTTCGGCGACGTGTCGCTGGAACCCGTCGACGTGCTCGTCGCCAACCTCTACGCGGAGCTGCACGTGGCGTGGCTGGCGGCGTACGCCGCGCTCGCCGTCGTGGGCGGCGACCTGCTGCTCAGCGGCATCCTCGACCCTCGCCACGAGCTGGTGCGGGACGCCGTCGACCTGCTGGAAGCCGCTGCCGGCGTGAGCGGGCCGCGCCTCACGTGGGTCGACGCGCGCCGCGACGGCGCCTGGTGGCTCGTGCACCTGCGACGGACGGCCTGAGGTGCGCGTCCACCGGGTGCGGGTCGAGCGCGTGGCGGCTGGCCCGCTGCGGCTCGTCGGTGACGGCGGCCACCACCTGGCCCGCGTGTTGCGGGTGCGGCCGGGGGTGGATGTCGTGGCCTTCGACGGCCGAGGCAGCGAGGCACCCGGGCGCGTGGCCCGTGTCGACGGCGACGGCGTGTGGCTCGAGCTCGGCGAGCCGACCTCGGCGGCGACCGAGCCGGCGCGCTCGCTCACCCTCGCCCCCGCGCTCCTCAAGGGCGACAAGTTGGCGGACGTGGTGCGCATGGGCACCGAGCTGGGCGTGGTCGCGTTCCGGCCGGTTCTGGCGCGACGCTGCGACGTGCGGGAGCTGAGTCCGGCGCGGTTGGCGCGGCTGCGGCGTGTGGCGGGCGAGGCCGCCCGGCAATCGGGCCGGGCCGTGGTGCCCGAGGTGCACGAGGCGGGCGCCGTCGCGGGCCTGTCCTGGGGGGCGGTGGCGGTGGTGG
>JAHYJQ010000361.1 GCA_019429025.1 Trueperaceae bacterium
CGGCGACGGTGGAGACGCTCCGGCGGGCCCAGGAGTGCGCCTTCCAGGCGTGGGCCGCGCCGCTGGCCGATGCCGATCCGCGGGCCCCGTGGGCGCGCCGCGCCCGCCGCGCGCTGACGGCGGAGGGCCCGTGGAGCGACGCCCGCGCGGCCGCCCTCGCCGCCGAGTTCCCGCTGCTCGCCGGGTGGCTGTCCGCGCAGCGCGGTGCCCTGGCGCGGCTGAGCTACGGGGTGCGGCTCCGCGGCGAGGGCACGGAGGCGCGGCTGGACGCGGTCGCGCGCGACGGGACCCACGTGACGATCGTGCGCTTCCAGCTGCCGGGCGAGGAGCCGCTCGCGCCCCTGCGGCCCGACCTGCGCTGGAGCGAGCTGTGGGCGGCGGACCTGCTGCGCCGGCGCCACGCCGCGACGTGCAGCCGCGTCGACGTGGTGGCCTGGCCGCTCGGCGGGGAGCCGCGGCTCCTGACGCCCGAGGGCGTCGACGCGCCGTCCCTGGCGACCCGGCGCCGTCAGCTGCGCCGGACGGTCGCCGAGGCGCGCGACCGCTGGGCGGCTGGTCCGCCGCAGCCGTCCCCCGGCTTCCGCTGCGGCGCCTGCCCGGTGGCCGACCTCTGTCGCGCGGGAGCGGGCGCACGATGAGGGTGCGGGTCGCGTCGGCCGGGACGGGGAAGACGACGTCGCTCGTCCTGCGGGTGCTCCGCGCCATCGACGAGGGGGTGCCGCTGCGGCGCATCGCCGCCGTCACCTACACCCGCACGGCCGCCGCCGAGCTGCGGGTCCGCGTCGGCGAGGCGATCGCCACGCTGCTGCGCGAGGGGAGCTACCTGGGCGGCGCGGTGCGCCTCGACGAGGCCCGGCGCCCCCGCTTCGAGGAGGCGTCCCGCGAGCTCGGCGGCGCCACCATGGCGACGATCCACGGCTTCCTCATGCGGGCCCTGCGATCCGTGGCGCCGAGCCTGGGGCTCGACCCGGACTTCGTGCCCTACGGCGAGGGCGAGGCGCAGGCCACCTTCGAGGAGGAGCTGCGCAGCCTCATGTTCGTCGCCGAGTTGCCGGGCCATCCCCTCGCGCCGGTCGTCGCGAGGCTGGGGGAGACGGCCGCCGAGGAGGCCCTGGCGCTGTTCGGGCGGCGCTCGCTCGCCCCCGACCTGCGGCCGGTGGACGACGCGGCCGCCGACCTGTGGGCCCTGCACCAGGCGGCCTACGACCGCTGGTCCGCGCGCATGGGCCCCGCACGGCTGGCGCCGTCCGAGATCGAGCGGCAGGCGCTGAGGTGCGTCGAGGCGCCCGCCCTGGCCGCCCGCCTGGTGGCGCGGACGCCGCTGCTGCTGGTCGACGAGTTCCAGGACGTCAACCCGCTGCAGGGGCGCCTGTTCGAGGCCCTGGAGCGCGCCGGCGCGCGGGTCGAGGTCGTCGGCGACCCCAAGCAGTCGATCTACGGCTTCCGGCAGGCGGACGTCGAGGTCTTCCGCCGCGCCGCCCGCCACGCGGCGCAGCAGGGAACCCTGGACGCGCCCCTGGTGGAGACCCGCCGGCACACGCCGGAGGTGACCGCGCTGCTCAACCACCTGACGGGACGGTTGGCGGAGGAGGGCTGGGGGTTCGGCCCGGAGGAGGCGCCCGACGTCCGCCCGGCCGGGGAGCAGGCGTCGCGCGCGGGGCGCGTGGAGCTCCACTGGTGGCGCGACGACGCCCGCGGCCTCGCCGAGCTGCGCGCCGACGAGTTCGGCTGGCTCGCCGGCAGGCTGACGCGGCTGCACCGGGACGGGCGCCCGTGGGACGAGATCGCGGTCATCGCCCGCTCCCACGCCGCCCTGGCCGCGGTGGAGGCGGCCCTGCGCGCGGCGGGCGTGCCGGCGGTCCTGCGGCAGGGGCGCGGGTTCTTCACCCGGCCCGAGCTGCGCGACCTGTGGCATGCGCTGCGCGTGGCGCTCGACCCGCGTGGCGTGTCGCTGGCCGCCTTCCTGCGGGGGCCGTTCGGCGGGCTCGACGCCTCGGCGGCCGCCGCCGTCGCCCGTGACCCCGATCCCGAGAGGGTGCTGCGCGAGCGGGCCCCCCGCGTGGCCGATCGGCTCGCCGCCGTGCGCGAACTCGTCCGCGGCGACCCCGCCCGCGCGGTCGCGCGCCTGGCGTACCAGCCGCTCGTCGACGGCGTGCCGTTCGTCGCGCGCTGGCCGCGGCGCGCGCGCGACAACGTCGACGCGCTGGTGGTGGCGCTGGCGGAGCGGCCGCCCGGCGACCTCGAGCGGCTCGTCGACGGCTTCGAGCGGCTGGCGCGCGAGACCGACGCCGGCGACGTGCCGCAGGCCGGGCACGGCGTCACGCTGCTGACCGTGCACGCGGCCAAGGGGTTGGAGTGGCCGGTGGCGCTGGTCGTCGACGCCGGAGCGCGTGCCTGGGAGCGGGACGCCCCGGTCGCGGTCGACGCCCGCGACGGCCGCCTCGCGCGGCGCGGGACGCCCGAGTACCAGCTGCTGGAGGCCGAGCGGCGGGCGCGGGCCGAGGGCGAGACCTTCCGGGCGCTGTACGTGGCGCTCAGCCGGCCGCGCGACGAGCTGGTCGTGACGGGCAGCCAGGGCGCGCAGGGGCCCGGGCCGTGGCTGCGCGCCTTCCACTTGGCCGGCCTGGGCCCCGCCGCCCCCGGGGACGAGCGACCCGCCGCCGTCGCCCGGGCACTCGCCGTGGCGCTCGAGCAGCACGCGGGCGGGGGCGCCGCGGCCCCGGGCGCCCCGCCGGAGCCGCCGGCCGCGCTGGCCGCCGCCGCTTCGTGGGCCGGCCGCGTGCCCGCGCCCGCGCCTTTCCCCCCGGTCGTCAGCCCGTCGTGGGTCGTGTTGGAGGGCGCCGGCCGGGCCCCGGAGCCGCGGGTGCGGGCGCCCTGGCCGGCGCCGCTGGCTACGCCGATGGCGGCGCCG
>JAHYJQ010000362.1 GCA_019429025.1 Trueperaceae bacterium
GGTGAGGTCGCGGCGCATCTGGCCGTGGTTGAACACGTCGATCGGTTCCCCAGCGAGGATCGCCTTGGTGAACAGGAACATGGCCATGTCGGGCCGCCCCCACGGTCCGTACACGGTGAAGAACCGCAGGCCGGTGGTGGGAAGGCCGTAGAGGTGCGCGTAGGTGTGGGCCATGCCCTCGTTGGCCTTCTTGCTGGCGGCGTAGAGGCTGAGCGGGTGGTCGACGTTCTGGTGGACCGAGAAGGGCAGGGCGGTGTTGGCGCCGTAGACGCTGCTGCTGCTGGCGTAGGTCAGGTGCGCCACCTCGAGATGGCGGCAGCCCTCGAGCACGTTCGCGAAGCCCACGAGGTTGCTCTGCACGTAGGCGTCGGGGTGGGTGAGCGAGTAGCGCACGCCCGCCTGCGCCGCGAGGTGGATCACGCGGCCGGGCCGCGCGTCGGTGAACACCCGCGCCACCTCCGCCCCGTCGGCCAGGTCCACCCGCTCGTGGCGGTAGCCGGGGTGGCGCGCCAGGCGCGCGAGGCGCGCCTCCTTCAGCGTCACGTCGTAGTAGTCGTTGACGACGTCGAGTCCGACGACGTCTTCGCCGCGTTGCAGGAGCCGCTCGGCCACGTGGTAGCCGATGAAGCCGGCGGTGCCGGTGACGAGTGTGGCCATGGCCGCATGGTACGGGACCGCGGGCCGGCGCGTCGGTGGGCGACGGGCGTCCGCGCGCGGGCGTCCGCGTGCGGGCGCCCGCACGCGGACGTGACAATCGCGTCAGAGGGATGCCGCTACGCTTCGCGTGAGGTCGACGGTGGCCCCGGGCGCCGTGTGCGCAACGAGCGTGTTCCGGGCGGCCGAACCGTTAACCTCGGTTTGACGGAGGGAGCGCGGATGTTTCTGACCATGACCATCAGCACGCAACGAGCGCCGCACGTGGAGGGCGCCGGTGTGGCGTGGGGCGTGGTCCCGGACCGTCCGATGGGCCTCTCGAGGAGCCGCGCATGAATGCCATCCCGAAGTTCGAGGGCGATCGCCGCCGTGGCGAGGACTTTCGCGGCGGCGGTCCGCAGCCGCTGCGCCGTCGGACCGATCGCGTCGACGCGCGCCTGACACCGGTCGCGATGCTGAGCCGCGTCGTCGGCGACGCCACCATCACCTTCCTGGCCGTCATGACCGCCCTCGTGGCCCGCGCCTACCTCATGGCCATGTCCGTCCCGGAGGGCACCGCCGAGGTCCTGATGGCCTCCATGCTCCCCGAGGGCCTCCTGCTGGCGTCGGTCTTCATGGCCGCGATCACGATCACCAACTCGCTGCTCGGCGTCTACTCGCGCCACCGCACCTACCCCATGCCGACCAAGCTCATGCGTCTGGTGCAGAGCACCGCGATCGCCGGCGCCGCGGCGGGCGTCGTGTTCTTCCTCTTGTCTCCCGCCTTCGAGGTGCCGCTGACGGCCTTCCTGGGCGCCTGGGTGCTCACCGGCATGGCGCTGCCGGCCGCGCGTTGGTGGTCGTGGGCGTACCGCATGGACGTGCAGGCGCGCATGGTGGAGGAGGACAAGGTCCTGCGGGCGCTGAGCCTCGCGTCCAGTAACCGGGGCGACGACGACGGCATCGTGCTGGTCGTCGGCGGCGCCGGCTACATCGGCTCGGCGCTGCTGCCTAGGATCTTGGAGAGCGGTCGCCGGGTGCGCCTGCTCGACGTGTTCCTCTACGGCAAGGAGCCGGTGGCGAAGTGGCTCGACCACCCACGCCTCGAGGTGGTGGAGGCCGACTACCGCAAGTTCGACAAGCTGGTGGAGGCCATGCAGGGCGTCCAGACGGTCGTGCACCTCGGCGGCCTGGTGGGCGATCCGGCGTGCGCCTGGGACGAGGCGCTCACCGTCGAGGTCAACCTCACCTTCACCCGCGTGATCGCCGAGATCGCCAAGGCCAGCGGGGTCCGGCGCTTCGTGTTCGCCAGCACCTGCTCCGTGTACGGGGCCAGCGACGAGATTCTCGACGAGGACTCCGAGCTCCATCCGGTGTCGCTGTACGCCCGCAGCAAGATCGGCTCGGAGCGCGTCCTGAGGCAGCTGCACGGGCCGAGCTTCCAGGTGACGCTGCTGCGCTTCGGCACGATCTACGGCATCTCGGGCCGCACCCGCTTCGACCTGGTGGTCAACCTGCTCACGGCCAAGGCCCACGTCGATCACGGCATCACCGTGTTCGGGGGCGACCAGTGGCGGCCCTTCGTCCACGTCATGGATGCCGCCAAGGCGGTGGCGATGGTGCTGGACGCGCCCCGCGAGCTGGTGGCCGGCCGGGTGTTCAACGTCGGGTCGGACGAGCAGAACGCCACGCTCGGCCAGGTCGGTCGGCTGATCAACGAGCTGGTGCCCGAGGCCGAGTACGTCGACTCCGGCCGCGACGGCGACCGCCGCAACTACCGCGTGTCGTTCCGGCGGATCCGCGAGGAGATCGGCTTCCACCCCGAGTGGACGCTGGAGGCCGGCGTGCGGCAGGTGCTCGACGCGTTGCGCAGCGGCCGCGTCACCGACTACCGCGATCCGAAGTACAGCAACGTGCGGTACCTCGCCGAGATGAGCGATGCGGTCTTCCGCACCACCGAGACGTCCTACGCGCTCGGGTTGATCTCGGACCCCGAGGTCACGCACCTGCTGACCCCCGAGGAGCGCGAACGGCTCGAAGCCCGCGTGACCGGAGAGCGGAGGACGACCCCGAGCGCGCTGAGCCACACGCCGCGCACGCTGACGCCCGAGCTCCGCAACTGACGCCGCCCCGCATGCCCACGTACGCCGCCGCCGTCGACCTGCTGGCGGGCGCCCCGGCCTTCGCCGGCGCGCTAGCCGAGGTCCTCACCACCCCGCGCCGGTGGCTCGTCACCGGCGGCGCCGGCTTCATCGGCTCGCACCTGACCGAG
>JAHYJQ010000363.1 GCA_019429025.1 Trueperaceae bacterium
GGGGACTCGGCGCGGTCGTCAACGCCAGCCGCTCGCTCTTCTACCCCACGCGCGGCGACGACGTGGCCGCGGCCGCGCGGGCCGCGGCGACGGCCATGCGGGACGACCTCAACGAAGCGCTGGCGCGGCGCGCGGGCTGATCGATCGCGGACCCGCGCGCGGCATGACGGCGTCATCCATGTGAGACGGCGTCAGCGGGGTGTGACGAGCACGCGGCGGAGACCGAGCGGCGACAGGTTCGTCCGCACGAGGGGCAGCAGCCGCGCGAAGGTCAGGATGGGCGCGGTGTCGCCGACGAAGACCGCGGCGTAGGCGTCCAGCGGCGCCACCAGCGGGTGGTCGAAGGCGAACACGTCGACCTCCTCGCCTCGCGGCACCTCGACGGGCCAGGCGCCCGGCAGGTCGGGCTCGCTGCCGACGATGAACATCCTGGCGCGGTTCTCGGCGAGGAACAGGTCGCGCGCCACGGGCGCGCTGGCGGCCACGTAATCGCGCACCGGGAACGCGCAGGTGTCGAGCCGCCGGGCCATGCCCGCGAGGTCGTCGTCGACCCGCTCGCCCTCCGGTTCGAGGCGGTAGACGACCAGGCGCGGGTACGCCGACCAGTTCCAGACCAGCCCGAGGAACGCGAGGCGCTGCCGGTCCTCGGGCGTCCAGGCGATGAGCGCCGCCGGGCGCACCGCGCGTCCCGCCCGCTCGACGAGCGCGGCCAGGTCGCGGGCCACCGCCGCGGGGTCGGCCGGCTCCCCGGCCCGCGGCGACGGGGCCCCGTACCACCCCGCGACCTCGTCGAGCGCCGCCTGCCACACCTCGGCCGCCATCGGGTCGACCTCGGCCCCGCGGGGGATCACCCGACGCTCGCGCAGGTACAGCAGGTCGGCGTAGTCGGGGTGCTCCGCGGGGAGCTCGAGCCGAGCGGTGATGAGCAGCCGCGGCATGGCCGGCTCGAGCAACCGCACCGTGGCCGCCAGGCCCGCGATGGGGCCCTCGGGGAGGGGGCAGGAGGCCGCGCCCCAGGCCACCGACGCGGCGGCGAGCGCGGTGAGAACCGAGCCGGCCACGCGTCGCAGGGGACCCACGCCGGAGGGTCTCAGGGGGTGCGGACCTCGAGGAAGTACGCCGAGCTGGCGGACGGGCCGGCGCGCGCGAGGCCCGACGAGACCCGAAGCACGTCGCCCGGGTACAGCCCGGTGATCACGCCGTCCGTCGTTCCACGGATGGGCGACTCGGCTCCCGACGTTCCGTAGAAGACCAGCTCGATGCCGAGATTCTCGTCGAGCACGGTGAACTCGAGCTCGAGCTCGCTCGACCCGGTGTAGCGGAACCAGTCCTCGTCACCGACCCACTCGATGGCGCCGCCGTAGCTGCCCACGCCCGGGATCGGGGTCGCCGTCCCGCGCGCGTCGTTCGTCCTGCTCCCCCGGTCGTTCTCGTCGTTCGCGTCCATCACGAAGGCGTAGAGATCGAAGGAGCGGCTGCCGGGCGCGAGGTTGCGCACCTCGACGAGGTACGTCTCCGACGAGGGCCGCAATGCCGCGCACGGGCCGTAGCAGCCGAAGTAGACCCCGACGCTCGACGGATCGACGCCCGCGTCACCGGCAGCCGTCTGGAAGAACGCCCTGTCGCTCGAGGCGACGAGCGGCACCCCCGAGCGCGTCATGATCGTGACGCGCAGGTCGTCGGCCGTCACCTCGACGTAGAAGAGGTCGCGCGCCAGCGTCGGGAGCCGCACCAAGTAGGTGCGCGTCGCGCCGCCGGCGATCGTCCGCGAGAGCAGCCTCGAGGGCGTGGCCGAGTCGACCGCGTCGACGACCCGATCGAAGTCCGACGCGATCGCCTGACCGATCTCCACGGTGTACCCCGAGGAGGCCGACGGGCCGGCTCGGCCCAGGCTGCTCGCGACGCTGAAGCGCTCGCCAGGATAGATGACGTCGCTGCCCCCCGACGACAGCAGCACGTCACCGCCCTCGACGCGCAGCCGCAGCCCGAGCGCGTCACTGAACGCGTCGAACGCCAGCTCGCGCACGCTGCTGCCGCCCATCACGAACCAGTCCACGTCGCCGATCGTCTCGATGGCGCCGGACGCGACGCCCGGACCGACCACGGGCGTTGCGGAGGCCGGGCGGTCGTTCGGTTCGTTCAGGTCCGAGAACGGCATCGTGAACGCGTAGAGGTCGAAGGTCCGCGCGATGGAACCGTGGTTCTCGACGGCGACGTAGACCATGGGCTGGACCGCTCGGACCGCCGCGCACGGGCCGAGGCAGGTGAACTCGTCCGAGATCGCGCGTGGCGCCAGCCGATCGCCATCTGCCGTCGTGAAGAACGCCTGCGACGCCTCGGACGGGAAGACCTCCGCCGACGTCGACCGCGCCAGCGTCCTACCCCGGGCGTCGACCAGCGACACCCGAAGGGGGCCGTCCGCCACCACCTCGGCGTACAGGAGGTCGCGGCGACCCGAGCCGAACTCGATGGCGAAGTACAGCGTCCGGCCAGCCGGCAGCAGCAGCCCCGACGCCCGAGGGTCGGGTGCTCCGCCCGGCCAGCTCACGACCTGGGCGTCGAACGTCGCGGCGACGTCGGGCTCGAACGGCACGATGCGGCAGCCCGCGAGCACGAGCAGCGCGACCAGCAGCGCGGCGACACGGATGGGTCGAAGGACCACGGTCGACCTCCTCGCCCCCCAATCTAGCCGCAGGGCCAGCGGAGCGGATGGGTCCGCGTCACCTGCCCTTCATGCGCGCTTCACCGCGGGACACGCGGGTACCGGACGGGGATGCGGCGGGCTTGCCACGGGCACGGGCGATACCGTGCCGATCGCCATCGGAACGAGGATCGACCGCAACGGTCCCCGCACCCCGGACGAGGTGCAGCAACGCCGTGGCGGTC
>JAHYJQ010000020.1 GCA_019429025.1 Trueperaceae bacterium
GGCGGCCTCTGCCCGCACCACGGGCGGGTGTGGCGCTCGCTGGAGGCGCCGGCGCTGTCGTCCGCGGTGCTGCTGCGCGACCTGCTGGAGCACGAGATGGGGCGGCGGCTGGATGGCGACGGGCCGCCCGCGCCCGCCGGTCGCTGGGGCCTCCTGCGCGCGCTCGGCGGAGGAACGCCCGCGCGCGACCCGGCCGCCGTTGAGCCGAGCGCCGTCCGCTGCCCGGCCTGCGAGATCGAGCGCGTGGCCGAGCGCCGCTACCTCCACGCGCTCCAGCGGACGCCGGTGGCCGACCTCGAGGGCGCGCTGGCGGGCGGCCGCGGGTTCGTGTGCGTCGCCCACGTGGCGACGCTGCCCGAGGGCCCGGGGCGCGCCCTGCTGACCGCTCGCCTCGAGGCGCTGCTGGTCGACCTCGACACCTTCCTGCGGCGCAGCGACCACCGCTTCACGCACGAGCCGATGGGCGACGCCGGGGACGCCTGGCTGCGCGCGATCCGGGCCGTCGGGGGCGACGTCTGAAGCGCTCTCGGGGTCAGCGCTCCTCGGCCTCGCGGAACTGGCGTTCGTAGAGGTCGGCGTAGAGGCCGCCCTTGGCGAGCAGCTCCGCGTGGCGGCCGGTCTGCACGACGCGGCCATGTTCCAGCACGACGATCCGGTCGGCGTTCAGCACGGTCGACAGGCGGTGCGCGATGACGAAGGTCGTGCGCCCGCGCATGAGGTGCTCCAGGGCGACCTGGACGAGCGCCTCGGACTCGCTGTCGAGCGAGGAGGTCGCCTCGTCGAGGACCAGGATGCGCGGGTCCTTCAGCAGCGCCCGCGCGATGGCGATGCGTTGCCGCTGACCGCCGGAGAGCTTGACGCCGCGCTCGCCGACGATGGTGGCGTAGCCGTCCGGGAACGCGCGGACGAAGCCGTCGGCGTTGGCGGCCGCGGTCGCGGCCGCCACCTCGGCGTCGGAGGCGTCGGGCCGGCCGTAGCGCACGTTGTCCGCGATCGTGCCGGAGAACAGCAGCGTCTCCTGCGGCACGACCCCGACCTGCGCCCGCAGCGCGCGCGGGTCGAGGTCGCGCAGGTCGACGCCGTCGAGCGCGATGCGGCCCTCGACGGGATCGTGGAAGCGCGAGATGAGCGTGACCAGCGTGCTCTTGCCGGCCCCTGAGGGGCCCACCAGGGCGACCACCTCGCCCGGTCGCGCCACGAGATCGATGCCGTCGAGCACCCAGTCGTCGCCGCGGTCGCCGTAGCGGAAGCGGACGCCCTCGAAGCGCACCTCGCCGCGGACGTCGCCCAGCGCCACGGGCGCGTCCGGCTCGCTGAGGTCTGGCGCCGTGTCGAGCAGCTCGAACACCCGGCGCGACGCGCCGACCGCCTCCTGCACCTGCGAGTAGAGCCCGGTGAACGCGCCGATCGAGCCCGCGACCGTGACCGTCAAGAGCAGGAAGGTGATGAGGTCGCCCGGCGGCAGCTCGCCGGCCAGCGCGAGCCTCCCCCCGAACCACAGCACCAGGCCGATGCCGAGGAAGAAGGCCGTGAACACCGACGGGACGAAGAGCGCCCGCACCCGCGCCCGCCGCAGGGCGCTGCCGAAGGTCTCCGCGATCGCCTCGCCATAGCGGCGTGCCTCGAAGCGCTCGGCCGTGAACGACTGGACGACGCGCACGCCGGCGATCGCCTCCTCGGCGCGGGCGTTGGCGGCGGCCAGCTGGTCCTGGAAGGCGGTGCTGATGCGTCGCAGGCGGCGGCCGAAGACGGCGGCCGCCACGATGACCGCGGGCAGGACCGCCAGCATGACCAGCGTGAGGCGGGCGTTGATGACGAACAGCACGACGACGCCGCCGACCAGCGACACGCTCTGCGAGACGAGCTGCACGAGCACGTTGCTGACCGCCGCCTGGATGGTGGCGATGTCGGAGGTGAGCCGCGAGGTGATCTCGCCGGTCTTGCGCTCCTCGAAGAAGCGCACCGAGAGCGACAGCAGGTGGGCGAAGAGGTCGCGCCGCAGGTCGGCCACCACCCCCTCGCCGACGTACGCGAGCTGGTAGACGCGCACGTACGAAGTCACGGCGTTGAGCAGGAACACGACCACCAGGACCAGCGCGATGCGATCGAGGTCGGCCGCGGTCGCGCCGCCGAGGCCGCCCGTGGGTTCGCCGGCGCCGCCACCGACCCCCGTGGCCCAGCTCGTCAGCGAGGCGCCGCCCGCGCCGAAGGCCGTGTTGAACAGGTCGCCGACGATGACGGGGAAGGCGAGGAACACCAGGCTGCCGAGGGCACTGGCGGCGAGGGCCAGACTCAGTCGACCGGCGTACGGGCGGGTGAAGCGCAGCAGGCGGCGCAGGGCCCCGAGGTCGATGCGCCGGTCGGCCGGGCTCGCATCGTCGGCGCGTGGGAGGGGACGGCGGGCGAACACCACGGCAGTGTAGCCCCGGCGGGTCGCCTGCGCTGCGCGCCGGGCAGCGTGCCCACGGGCGGCGAACCTTCGGCGCCGAGGCGCTTGCCCCGTCTACGCACCCGGACGCTGTGGTAATCTCGACGCCGTAAGCCCCTTACTCGCGGTCCGCGGCCTTCCGGTCTGTGGGAAGTCGCCTGGTCGCGGCGGGGCTGCAGAAAGAGGTACGCCGCATGAGAAATGCCGCCATCCGTCTCCTCCTCGCCCTGAGCCTCGGCGGTCTCCTCGGATCGTCGGTGCTCGCCCAGAACCTGGTCTTCCCGATCGGCCAGGACGCCCGCTTCAACTGGTCCGACCTCGAGCGCTTCGAGGCGATGGACCTGAGCGCGGAGACGATCCAGGTTTTCGGTCCGTGGACCGCTGGCGATCGCGACCTCGTGCTGTCGATCTTCGCCTACTTCGAGGCGGCGACCGGCGCCAAGATCGACTACGCCGGTTCCGACAGCTTCGAGCAGCAGATCGTCATCGATACCCAGGCGGGCAGCCCGGCCCACGTGGCGATCTTCCCGCAGCCCGGCCTCGCCGCCGACCTCGCCAGTCGCGGCTCCCTCGTGCCGCTCGGTGACGAGATCCGCGAATGGACGCTCGAGAACTACGCCGCCGGCCAGTCGTGGGTCGACCTCGGCACCTATGCCGACGCCGACGGCAACCCCGACTTCTTCGGCTTCTTCTACAAGGTCGACCTGAAGAGCCTCGTCTGGTACTCGCCCGACAACTTCGCGGACGCCGGCTACGAGATCCCGCAGACCATGGAGGAGCTCATCGCGCTGTCCGAGCAGATCGTCGCCGACGGCGACACCCCATGGTGCATCGGTCTCGGCTCCGGTGACGCGACCGGCTGGCCGGCCACCGACTGGGTGGAGGACATCCTGCTCCGCACCCAGCCGCCCGAGGTCTACGACGGCTGGGTCGACAACTCGATCCCGTTCAACGACCCGCGCGTCGTCAACGCCATCGAGGTCTTTGGCTCGTTCGCCAAGAACGACGCCTGGGTCGACGGCGGCGCCGCCTCGGTCGGCGCGACGGACTTCCGCGACAGCCCGGCCGGTGTCTTCACCGTGCCGCCGCGCTGCTACATGCACCGCCAGGCTAGCTTCATCCCGACCTTCTTCCCCGAGGGCACCGAGCTCGGCGTCGACGCCGACTTCTTCTACTTCCCGGCGTTCGAGAGCGAGGACCTCGGCCGTCCCGTCCTCGGCGCAGGCACGCTGTGGGCCCTGACCCGCGAGAGCGCGGCCGCCCGCGTGCTGATCGACTTCCTGACCACCCCGCTCGCGCACGAGCTGTGGATGGCTCAGAGCGGCTTCCTGACCCCGCACCTGGGTGTCAACCTCGACGCCTACGCCAACGACACGCTGCGCGGTCAGGGCGAGATCCTGCAGAACGCCACCACCTTCCGCTTCGACGGCTCCGACCTCATGCCCGGCGCGATCGGCGCTGGGGCCTTCTGGACCGGCATGGTCAACTTCGTCTCCGGCGACTCTGCGCAGTCGGTGGCGGACGCCATCCAGCGCGCCTGGGACGCCCTGCGCTAACCGGCGTGACCGCGGTTCTGCCGTGGTCCATGCGCATCGATCGAGCGGCAGGGTGGCGATGCCACCCTGCCGCCTTGGTATCGGGTGATGGCGACCGCCGCGTCGCCGAGCCAAGAGGGGAGAGGGGCCGTTGACGCAACAGGTGCTCATGGCCTTGCTGGCGGTCGTCGCGGGCGTCGGCGCCAGCCTGGCGTACTTCTTCGGAACCAACCTGCTGCTCGACCGGCTGGCCGCTGACGGCCGCAAGCCCGATGGCAGCTACCTGTCGCGCGAGTCAACCCGCAACGCGATCCGGCCGTGGCTCTTCGTACTGCCCGCGCTCGTGATCCTCGGCGTGTACCTCGTGTATCCCGTGTTCGAGACCTTCCGCCTCAGCTTCTTCGACCGCACCGGAACGGAGTTCGTCGGTCTCGGCAACTACGCCTGGGCGATCGACAACCCCGAGTTCCGGATGGCGATCCGCAACAACTTGCTATGGCTGCTGTTCGTGCCGGCCATGAGCACCGCCGTCGGCCTGCTGGTGGCCACGCTGGCGGACAGGGTCAGCTGGGGCAACGTCGCGAAGTCGCTGATCTTCATGCCGATGGCGATCTCGTTCGTCGGGGCGTCGGTCATCTGGAAGTTCGTCTACGACTACCGTGGGCCCGACGCGCAGCAGATCGGCATCGTCAACGCCATCGTCGTCGCCCTCGGCGGCGAGCCGCAGGCGTGGATCACCGTGCCGTTCTGGAACAACTTCCTGTTGATGATCATCCTCGTGTGGATCCAGACCGGCTTCGCCATGGTGATCCTCAGCGCGGCGTTGCGTGGCGTTCCCGAGGAGACGATCGAGGCGGCCCAGATCGATGGAGCGGGTGAGGTCCAGGTGTTCTTCCGCATCATCGTCCCGCAGATCACCAGCACGATCCTCGTCGTCTGGACGACCATCACGATCGTCGTGCTCAAGGTCTTCGACATCGTCCTGGCCATGACCAACGGCCAGTGGGGCACGAACGTGCTGGCGAACTCCATGTACAACTGGATGTTCCGTGGCGGCGGCGACTTCGGGCGCGGCAGCGTGATCGCCCTCGTGATCATGCTCGCGGTCGTCCCGATCATGGTGTGGAACATCCGCAGGTTCCAGGCCGAGGAGGCGATGCGATGAACCGCCACGTTCCCGGCCTGCGCATCACCTGGGGACGGTTGCTGACCCACGTCAGCCTGCTCCTGCTCGTCACCCTCTGGACCGTCCCCACGATCGGCCTGTTCGTCAGCTCCCTGCGCGACAAGGACCAGCTGATCATCTCGGGCTGGTGGACCGCGTTCAGCACCACCGAACGCAATGCCTTCGGGCGTACCGGCGCCGCCAACGCGCAGGTGCAGGTCGGCGGCCGCTACGTCATCGAGGGTGCCTTCCTCGACGATCCGCGGCGCACGATCGTCAGTTTCGGGATCACCCAGGCGGACCTCACCGCGTTCGGTCCTGGTGAGGCGGCCGACATCGACGGCACCAGCTTCACCCTCTTCGAGGACGGCACCTACCGGTGGGTCTCCGACGAGCCCTTCAGCCACAGCGCGGGGCGGCGCATCTTCTACACGGCGGCGATCCCGCCGACCTTCTCGCTGCAGAACTACCGCGACGTGCTCTCCAGCGAGCGCATCGACCGGGCGTTCATCAACACCTTCACGGTGACGATTCCCGCGACCGTGATTCCGATTCTCATCGCCGCGTTCGCCGCCTACGCGTTCGCCTGGATGAAGTTCCCGGGCCGGCAGTGGCTCTTCGCGCTGGTCGTCGGCCTGCTGGTCGTGCCGTTGCAGATGTCGCTGATCCCGCTGTTACGGATGTACAACGAGATCGGCGCCATGTTCGGGGTGCCCTCCAAGACCTACCTCGGCATTTGGCTGGCGCACACCGGTTTCGGCTTGCCGCTGGCGATCTACCTGTTGCGCAACTACATCGGCGGCCTGCCGCGCGACATCATCGAGTCCGCGCAGCTCGACGGCGCGTCGCACTTCGAGATCTTCATCCGGCTGATCCTGCCGCTGTCGGTGCCGGCGCTGGCCTCGTTCGCCATCTTCCAGTTCCTGTGGGTGTGGAACGACCTGCTGGTGGCGCTCGTGTTCCTCGGCAAGGGCGACGACCAGATCGTGCTCACCTCGAGCCTGCGCGAGTTGCTCGGTTCGCGCGGCGACAACTGGGAGATCCTGACCAGCGGCGCCTTCATCTCGATCATCGTGCCGCTCCTCGTCTTCTTCTCGCTGCAGCGCTACTTCGTCCGTGGCCTGCTCGCCGGCTCGGTCAAGGGCGGCTGACAGGGCAGGCGCGGCGTTCGTCACGCGTCCCGCACCGCGCGCCGTGCCCTCGTGGCCGGCGCGCGGTCACCGTGGCCACGGTGCCACCGCACGGTCCTGGCGTCGATACCTCAACCGCCGGCACGAGGCCCTCGTGCCAGGCTAGGCGCCGGCACGAGGCAGTTTCTGCCGCAGCCACGTCTGCAGGTCCACCTCGCGGTACGGGCGCGCCAGGCGCTCGGTGCCGGCCTCGCGGCGCCGCGCCCACCAGCGTGCGGGCTCCGCTCCGATCACCAGCACCGGGACGTGCGAGCCCTCGGCCCGCCGCCGCAGCGCCCGCAGCCAGTTCCACGGGTCGAGCCCCGCGTCGAGGACCACCGCGCTGGGCCGCAGCTCGTCGAACGCGGCCTCCGCCGCTTCGACGTCGGCGACCAGCCGCGGCCGCGTGCCGTGCCGCAGGAGCGCGAGCCGCAGCAGGCGGGCCTCGGCCGGGTCGGGGCAGGCGACGAGCACCGTCGCCGGTGTCGCGGCGCCGGTCGCGGGCGCCAGCACGCCGGCCGCGAGCAGCTCCGCCAGCAGCGCCAGCGTGTGGCCCTCGGGGAGGTCGCTCTCCGCCGCCAGCGCGCGCGCGGAACGGCGGCCGTCCACCAGGCCGAGGACGTCCCACGCCTCCGGCGAGAGCGGATGCGCCGTCGGATCGCCCACCCGCTCGAGCACCGCCTCGGGGTCGATGGCGTCGACCGAGCGCGCGTCACCGACCTGCATGAGCACGCGGAAAGGATCGAAACCCTCCTCGTCGGCGATGCGCGCCGGTGGCGCCCCCTCGGCGAATCGGAACCGCCCGTCGCGCCAGCCGCGCAGCTCGCCGAGGACCTCGATGAGGTGCCGTTCGACGGCGAGCGACAGCTGGCCCGCGTCGATCCAGCCGCGGGCGATCGCGGCGGCGCCCAGAGAGAGCAGCTCGGGGTCGCTGGCCTGGTCGGCGAGCAGGGTCTGCACCTCGTCGACGCCGAGGAGGTCGAGCCGCACCAGCATCTCGCCCAGGTGCACGCCGCCGTCGAGCGAGGCCGCCAGCAGGCGGCCGCCCGCGATCCACACCCGCGCGCGGGGCTCTCCCGCCTCGCCGCGTTCGAGGTGCAGCACGCCGTCCTTGCGGCCCGCCACGACGACCTGCAGGACGTCGGTGAAGGCCGCGTCGCGCAGCGAGCCCTCGATCAAGGCGCCTCCCCCTCGTCGAACAGGCTGCCGGCGGGGGCGGCCACCGGCAACCCGAGGTGCCGGTAGGTCGCCTCGGTGGCGACGCGGCCCCGCGACGTGCGCTGCAGCAGACCGCGCTGGATGAGGTAGGGCTCGTGCACCTCCTCCAGGGTCCCGCGGTCCTCGCCGACCGCGGTGGCCAGCGTGTCCAGGCCGACCGGGCCGCCCGCGAAGCGCTCCACCACGGCGCGCAGGATCGCTCGGTCGCGCCGATCGAGGCCCTGGTCGTCGATGCCGAGCCGGTCCAGGGCCGTGCGCGTGCGCGCCAGGCCGACGCGCTGTTCGCCGGCGACCTCGGCGAAGTCGCGCACCCGGCGCAGCAGGCGCTTGGCGATGCGCATCGTGCCGCGCGCGCGGCGACCGATCTCCAGCGCGGCCTCGACGTCGATGCCGAGGCCGAGGAGCCGGGCGTCGCGCTCGACCCCCTCCGCCAGCTCCTCGTCGCGGTAGTACTCCAGGTGCTCGATGATGCCGAAGCGCGAGCGCAGCGGTCCGGTGATCAGCCCGGGGCGGGTGGTCGCGCCCACCAGCGTGAAGCGCGGCAGCTCGAGCCGGATCGTGCGGGCCGCGGGCCCTTGGCCGAGGACGATGTCGATCTTGTAGTCCTCCATCGCGGGGTAGAGGTGTTCCTCCGCCACCCGGCCCAGCCGGTGGATCTCGTCGATGAAGAGGACGTCGCCCTCCTCGAGGGCGTTGGTGAGGATGGCCGCCAGGTCGCCGGGCTTCTCGATCGCGGGGCCGCTGGTCACGCGCAGGCCGACGCCGAGCTCGGCGGCGATGATGTGCGCCAGGGTGGTCTTGCCCAGTCCCGGGGGGCCGTACAGCAGCACGTGGTCGAGCGCCTCACGGCGGGTGCGGGCCGCCTCGAGGTAGACCGCCAGCTTCTCCTTCAGCCGCTGCTGCCCGACGTACTCGGCGAGCGACGTCGGGCGGAGGGTTCCGTCGTCCACGGCGGCAGGCTATCACGCGCCCGCGACGGCTCTCGGCGCGCCCTCGGCGGGCTCCGGGGCGGCGTTCGGCGGGGCGGTCCAGCGCGCCACGACCTCCCCGTCGCGCTCGTAGTGCACGCCCTCGCCCGTCACCACCTCGCGCGTCCCGTCGTGGGCCATCGCCGGCGTGCGCACCCCGTCGAGGAAGGCGCCGCGCGCCTCGGCGTCCAGCCGGTGCAGGTGGGCGCGCCACACCTCCGAGCGGCGCAGGGCGACGTCGAGCCAGTCGCCGCGGCGCCAGCGGAGGGCGACCCAGCTCGACTGCACCACGATGCCGAGGAACAGCGACCACCACACGCCGGTGGTGCCCAACGGGCCCCAGGCGCCCAGCAGCCAGGCGAGCGGCACCACGACCAGCCAGCGGCCGACGACGGTGCCCATGAGCCCCGCCCGCGTGTCGCCGGCGCCGCGCAGCGCGCCGTTCAGCACCATGAACACCGCCAGGATCGGTTGCACCGCGCCGTTGATGCGGAGGTACGCCGCGCCGTCGGCGACGACGATCGGGTGCGCGCTCGGATCGAACGCCCGGACGAGGGGCTCCGCGAAGAGGAACAGCGCCAGGCCGACGGCGCCCATGAGGCCGAGGGCCGTGGCGAGGGCGGCGTTGCCCGAGCGCCAGGCCTGCCGCGGCTGCCAGGCGCCCAGCGCCTGCCCGACGAGGCTGGTCGCGGCCACGCTGATCGCCACGCCCGGCATGAACGCGAAGCTCTCGACCTGCAGGCCGATCGCCATCGCGGCCGCCCCGTAGCTGCCGGAGTCGGTCGCCGTCACGGCCCGCACGACCAGGAAACCGGCCGCGACGTATGCCAGCGACTGCAGTCCCGACGGGACGCCGATCGCCAGCAGGTCGCGGATGCGCGCCCCGTTCCAGCGCCAGCGGCCGGCCGGCCAGCGGATGACGTTCGCGCCGGCGCCGATGACGAGCAGCGCCAGCACCAGGCCGAGCGCCCGCGCCAGCAGCGTCCCCACGGCGGCGCCCGGCACCCCGAGGGCGGGGAAGGGCCCGGGACCGAACATGAAGAGCCAGTTGAACGCCACGTTCGCCGCGTTCGTGGCGCCCGCGAGCCACAGCGGCGTGACGGTGTCGCCCGCGCCCTGCATGAGGCTGGTCAGCGCCATCTGCGCGACCAGCAGCACGGTGCCGGCGAACAGGATCGTCAGGTAGGCGCCGCCCGCGTCGACGACCTCGGCGGGTCCGCCGCCGTTGAGGAAGGTCATCATCGGGCGCGCGACGGCGACGCCCAGCGCGCTGACGCCGAGCGCGAGCACCAGCGACAGCAGCAGCGTCTGGCGGGTCACGTCCTGCAGGCCCAGCGGGTCGCGGGCGCCCTTCGCCTGCGCGGCGAGCGCCATCGCGCCGGCCGTCACCGCCATGACGACCACCAAGATCAGCAGCCGCACCGAGGTCGCCATCCCGACCGCGGCGACCGACAGCGGTCCGAGCCGACCCGCCATGAAGACGTCGACGACGTTCACCAGGGTCTGGAGGAGGTTCGCCAGCACCACCGGCAGCGCCAGCCGCACCACGGCCCGCAGGGTCGGGGCGTGCAGGACGTGGGCGAAGGGCATGACGGCGCGTGCGAGCATCGGCGAGCAAGCTACCACCGGCGGGCGCGGCCGCGGGTCCCCGGCGCTCGCGCCCCGTGCGGTACGCGCGGGCTCCGCGGGGAACGCGCGGGCTCCACGCGGTACGCGCGGGACACGGTCGCCCCCAGGCGCCGTCGGCGGCGCCCTCCGGCGGTAGCATGCGGCGTCAAGGCCCGCCCCGGGAGGAAGCGCATGCTCACCCATTCCGTCCGCATCGGCTCCGAGAGCCGCGAGCTGCCGATCGTCAACGTCGGTCCCGTCTCCGTCGCCCTGCTCAACCTGCTCGGCGACACTTGGCTGACGGAAGCCGCCGCCGACGAGCTCGCGGCGCGCGTACCGGCGGGGGTCGAGGTCCTGGTCACGCCCGAGGTGAAGTCGGTGCCGCTGGCCCACGCGATCAGCGTCCGCACGGGCCTGCCGTACGTGGTGGTGCGCAAGACGCACAAGCCGTACATGGTGGGACCGATCTCGCGCACGGTCAACTCGATCACGACCGGCAGGCTCCAGGACCTCGTCATCGACGGCGCCGACGTGCCGCGGCTGCGGGGCCGGGCGATCGCGGTGGTCGACGACGTCGTGTCGACCGGCGCGACGCTGACGGCGTTGACCGAGCTGCTGGCCGAGGTGGACGCCCGCGTCGTGGCGACGCTGGTCGTGTTCACCGAGGGCGACGAACGCGACGACGTCGTGTCGATCGGCCACCTCCCGCTCTACCCGGCGGACGCCGGGGCGTGACCGGTCGGGCCGGGGCATGAGCGAGTTCGACGACGCCAAGGAACGCATCCGGGCGCGCGTTGATCTCGCGCAACTGGTCGGCGAGACCGTCGCGCTGAAGCCGGCCGGGCGCGGCCAACTCAAGGGGCTCTGTCCGTTCCACAGCGAGCGCACGCCGTCGTTCCACGTCCACGTGGAGCGCGGCTTCTTCTACTGCTTCGGCTGCGGGGCCAAGGGCGACGTCTTCGACTACGTCATGCGCACCCAGGGTCTCGAGTTCCGCGACGCCCTGCAGCTCCTGGGCGAGCGCGTCGGCATCGAGGTGCGCGGGGCGCCCGCCGGGCAGGGGCGCCGGCGCGACCTGCTCGAGATCAACGAGGCCGCGCTGGCGTGGTTCATCGCCCAGCTGCCGGGCAGCCCGGCAGCGGACTACCTGCGGCGCCGCGGCCTGACCGACGAGACCGTCCGCGAGTGGGGCCTGGGCTTCGCCCCCGACGCCTGGGACGGCTTGCTCAAGCACATGCTCACCCGCGGTGTGCGCGACGACGACCTGCTGTCTGCCGGCCTGATCACCGAGAACGAGCGCGGCCGGCGTTACGACCGCTTCCGCGGCCGCGTGACGTTCCCCATCCGCGATGGCATGGGCCGCGTCGTCGGCTTCGCCGGCCGCCTGCTCGACGACGGCGTCCCCAAGTACCTCAACAGCCCGGAGACGGCGCTGTTCAAGAAGGGCGAGCTGCTGTACGGCCTCGACCGTGCCCGCACCGCGATCCGCGAGAGCGGCGAGGTGGTCGTGGTCGAGGGCTACATGGACGTGCTGGCGCTGCACCAGACGGGCTTCGGCAACGCGGTGGCGGCGCTGGGCGCGAACCTGACGGTGGAGCAGGCGGACCAACTGACCCGGCTCGACGCCCAGCGCGTGCTGCTGGCGTTCGACGCGGACGACGCCGGCCAGCGGGCCGTGCTCGCGGGCCTCGAGCAGAGCGTGGGCCGTCGCTTCCTGGTCCAGGCCGTGCGGCTGCCGAGCGGGAAGGACCCGGCCGATGCCGTGCTGGCCGGCGAGGCCGAGCGCGAGGCGTTCGCCGCCGCCCTGCGCACGGGTGTTTCGGAGGTCGCCTTCCGCTTCGAGCGGGTGCTGGCGCAGCACGACGCCAGCACGCCGCGCGGCCAGCGGGCGGTCTTGCTCGAGCTGCTGCCGGCGCTGCAGCCGCGCGACGTCGTCGACCCGGTGGCGAGCGAACTGCGCCGGCTCGTCGTCGATCACCTCGGGCTCGACGCGGGTCGCCTCGACGCCTGGTTGGTCTCGCAGCGGCCGCAGCGCCTCGACGAGACCTCGGTCCGCGGGCTGCGGCGGCGCGGCGAGGACCTGAGCCCCGTGCGGCTGCTCGAGCTCGAGGTCGTCGGCCTGCTCCTGCTGGAGCCCGAGAAGCTGCGCGAGCGCGTCCGGCGGGCGCTGGCGGCGCTGCCCGCCGAGACCGGCGAGTCGGAGCTGGTGGCGTTCGCCGAGCTGTGCGAGCGTTGCGGTTGGCGTGACGCGGAGATCGTCGCCGCGGTCCAGGCGCGCGACGGCGGCGAGCGGGTGCTGGAGCGCCTGGTCGTCCACGCGGCCGAAGCGAGCGCCGACGTGCGTCTCGACGTCGACCTGCGGCTAGACCAGCTCCTCTCGCGGGTCCGCGAGCACCACGTCGAGACCGGTCGCAGGCTGCGCCAGGCGCGGCTCATGCAACGGCTGGAGGAGGCGCGCGCCGAGGTCCACGACGCGGCCACGCCGCGTGAGCGCCTGGAGGCCGCCTACGCGGACCTGGCGGAGGTCCAGGGAGCGTTGGCGGCGCGCGAGGGCGAGCGTCGGCTGCGCTCGGCCCAGACGCTGCGACGCATCGCGCATCGGCGTCGTGGTCGGGCATGAGCGGCGTCGCGGCGAAGATTGACACTACGCGAGCGCCGCTGCTATGCTCGCCGACGCAGCGTGTAGGGCACAGGAATGCCCACCACAACGCGTTTTTTTGTGTCCTGACGTACTTCCGTCCCCCGACCTTGACCCCGTGCGGCCGAGCCGCGCGGAGGTGTGCCGAAAGGAGGTCTTCTTGGAAGCTTCCAGAGACCCCATCCTCCAGGACCTGATCCACCACGAGAAGGGCGTGGCCGCCAAGGTCGAGGAGGCCCGCGCGGAGGCCGAGCGCATCGTCGCTCAGGCGCGAGGCGAGGCCCGTGAGACGATCGAGGGCGCCCGCGCGGAGGCCGAGAAGCTCGCCCGCGAGACCGCCGAGCGCACGCTCGCCGATGCGGCTGCCGCCCGCGAGGAGATCTTGGCCGCCGCCCACGCCGCCGCGGACGAGATCGCCGCACGCGCGACCGCGCGGCGCGATGCCGCCGTGGGCCGCGTCGTGGAGCGGGTCCTGCCATGATCACGCCGATGGACCAGCTCCTGCTCGTCGGTCGCAAGGGTGCGGCCCACGACGTGCTGGTCGCCCTGCAGGGGCTCGGCGTCGTGCAGATCGACGCTGTCGACGTCGACGCCCTGGAGGGAGAGGGCGCGGCCGGCGTGCTCGAGCGCTTCCGGCCGCCCGAGGACGCCGCGCGCGCGCGTGCGACGTGGGACCGCGTCGCCGGCCGCTGTTCGACGTTGCTCGAGACGCTGGCCGTCGGCGATGAGGTGCCCACGGCGGGCAAGGGCGAGCTGCCCAGTGACCCCGAGACCGTCGCCGAGCGCGTCGAGGTCGTCGCCGGGTTGGTCGACCAGCTCGTGGCGGAACGGGCCGAGGTGGCGGAGGAGCTGGAGACCATCCAGGCCTTCCTGCCCACCTTCCGCGACCTGGCACCCACGCTGGCGCAGCTCGAGGACGGGCGCTACCTGTACGGTGCGGCGACGCTGGTCGCGGCCAACGCGGCCGCCGAGGCCCGTGCGGTGCTCGGCGAGGCGCTCGAGGGCCGCATCGCCTTCGAGGAGCGCGCCAGCGCCGCCAAGCAGACGTTGCTGATCGCGGCCGTCCTGCGCACCGACGCGCCCGCGTTGCGGGCCGGGCTCGCGCGGCTCGGCCTGGCCGAGTTGCAGCTGCCCGAGCGCTACCGTCCCCTGGGTGTGGCGAAGGCCGTGCACACGATGGAGGAGCGGCTGCAGGTCCTGCCGAAGCGGCTCGCCACCATCGCGGAGGAGCTGCGCAAGCTCGCCTTGCAGCACGGCCCGCGGCTCAAGGCCTACCGGCAGACGGCCATCAACCACAGCGGGCGCCTGGCCAAACTCGACGACCTCGTGCAGGGCCGTTTCGCCTTCGCGCTCAAGGGGTGGGTGCCGCAGGAAGACAGACCACGCGTCGTCGAGGCGTTGCGCCATCAGTTCGCTGACGACCTCATCGTGCAGCACCGGGCCGCCGACGAGCACCACGACGAGGGGGTGCCGGTCCGTCTCGAGAACGCCGCCTGGGCGCGCCCGTTCCAGATGCTGCTGTCGCTGTTCGCGCCGCCGAAGTACGGCAACTTCGATCCCACCTGGACGCTGGCGCTGTTCTTCCCGCTCTTCTTCGGGGTCATCGTGGGCGACATCGCCTTCGGCCTCATCTTCGCCCTCGTCGGCTTCCTGCTGCGGCGCCGCGGCGCGCAGGGCAAGGCCCTGTCGCTCGGGCCCCTGAACATGGTCATCGCTGCCGACGCGCTGAAGCCGATCAGCTCGATGGTCTACTGGGCCGCCGGTTGGACCATCGTGTGGGGCTACGTCTATGGGGAGTTCTTCGGCACCTTCCTGGAGTACTGGCCCAGGGGGCGGCCGATCTTCTACACCACCTTCGGCGATCACCACCCGCCGGGGTACGGCCTCATCGAGATCACGCTCTTCCGGGTGGAGGACTTCACCCCCGTCATCCTGCTCGCGCTCGCCTTCGGGACCATCCAGATCCTCGGGGGTTGGGTCATCCGGGTGATCTACGGCATCAAGCACAACGACATGCAGCACGTCTACGAGGGTATCGGCATGTTCGCAGGCGTCGCCTCGCTGGTGATCTTCACCGCCGCCTTCCTCACCGACAACCTCAACCCCGTGCTCAACGGCGTGGTGGGGATCGGCGTCGTCGTGTTCCTGGTGTGCATGGTGCTCGCGCGCATGCCGCTCATGCTCATCGAGATCGTGTCGAACGGCGGCAACATCCTCAGCTACCTGCGTATCTTCGCCGTCGGTCTGGCGGCCGCCCTCGTCGCGAAGCTCGCGACGCAGCTCGGCTTCGCGCTCGCGGATACCCTGCCGGTCGTCGGGCCCGTGCTCGGGATCCTCGTCGCCCTGTTCGTGCACCTGCTCGCCCTGGTGCTCAAGATCATCGGCTACACGCTGCAGCCTCTGCGTCTGCAGTACGTGGAGTTCTACACCAAGTTCGGCTTCTACGAGGCCTCCGGGCGCCCGTACCAGCCGTTCAAGCTCCTTGGAGGTAAGTCATGAACCAGAAGATCGCTCGTGTCCTCGGCCTGCTCCTGATCGCCGCCCCGTTCACGCTGGCCTTCGCCCAGAACGATGGCGGCATCAACACCGGCCTGATCGCCATCGGCGCCGCGTTGGCCATCGGCATCTCGGCCGTCGCCACCGCGATGGCCATGGCGGCCATCGGCGCGGCGGGCGTCGGCGCCCTCGTCGAGCGTCCGCAGGCGTTCGGTCAGATCCTCATCTACCTGGTCATCCCCGAGACGATCATCATCTTCGGCTTCGTCATCGCGTTCCTGCTCAACGGCCAGGTTGGCTGAACCTCATGTCGGACCTTTCGGCTCTGCTCGACCGTGAGGCGAGCGCCGAGATCGCGTCCATCCTGGCCGAGGCGCGCGAGCGCGCCTCGGCGGAGATGGCGGCGGCGCAGACCGAGGCCGAGCAGCTCCTGGCGAAGCGCCGGCGAGCCGCCGAGGCGCAACGCGACGCCGCCCTGGTTCGGGCGCGCAGCGCGGCGCAGCTCGAGGCCTCCGCGCTGAAGTTGCAGGCGCAGCACGCCGCGCTCGAGCAGGTGTTCGAGCATGCGCGCGAGCGCCTGGCCGGGCTGCCGGGGGACGCCAAGGCCTTCAAGGGTGTCCTTCAGCGGCTGCTGGTCGAGGCGCTCGACGACATCGGTCGTGATGACGTCGCCGTCATCGAGACCGCCCCCGCCGACGTGGCGACGGTCACCGCCCTCGCCAAGGCCGCCAAGGTCGAGGCGCCGGTGGAGGTCGACGAGCACCTGGCGCTCGGCGTCCGCGTGCGCTCGAAGCGCCACAGCTCGGTGGAGAACAGCCTGACCGCCCGCCTGAGCGCCCTCGAGGGCGAGTTGGCCGCCGAGGTCTCGCGGCTCCTCTTCGCCGCGGATGACCCCGTGCCGGCCGCCGTTCCGCCGGCCGAACCCGCCGAGGACGTCTGACGATGGCGGCGGACTTCGGTTACGTCAACGCCCGCGTGCGTGGCCTCCGGTCCCGCCTGCTGCCCGAGGGGTTCCTCGGGGAGCAGGTCGACGCCGAGGGCTTCGCGGCGCTCTCCAACGCTCTGGCGCAGTCACCCTACGCTCGTGAGCTGGAGGAGGCGCGCGGCGAGCACGGACCGTTGGCCGCGGTCGACGCCGCGCTCGCCCGCAGCTTCGTCCGCGTCACCCGCCTGCTGCTCGACGCCTCCAAGGGCGCGGCCCACGAGCTCATCGCGCTGCTCCTGCGGCGCTACGACCTGGCCAACCTCAAGGCGATCGTGCGCGGTTTGCACGCCGGCCGCGCCGCCGACGAGACGACGGTGGCCGTGCTGCCGGCCGGCTCGCTGAACGCCAGCGTGCTGCGGGCGATGGCGGGCGCGGAGGACGTCGGGGCGGCGGGCCAGGTGTTGGCGATCGCCCGCCACCCGCTGGCGGAGGCCTTCCGCCAGGCGGCCGCCGCCTACCGTGACGACGGCGACCTCCTGCGCTTCGAGGTCGCGCTCGACCGGGCCTTCTACGCGTCGTGGACCGCCGACGCCGAGCGCCTGCCGGCGCCCGCCGGCTTCCGCCGCTGGGCCCGGGCGGAGATCGACGCGACCAACCTGCGCACGGCGCTGAAGCTGCGGGGCCGGCCCGAGAGCGCCGCCGAGTACTTCCTGGCGGGAGGGCGCGACCTGACGGCGGCCACCTACGCCCGCGTCGCCGGCCTGCCCCGCGGCGAGCCGCTCCCGCAGCTCACCGGGTTCCTGGCGCCCGTGTCGGGGGCCGCCGACGCGGCCGAGGCCGAGGCCCGGCTCGTGGCGGCGCTCGACGCGATGTTGCGGCGCCTCTCGCTCGACCCGCTCGACGTCGGCCTGGTCGCCGACTACCTGCGGCGCAAGGAGCGCGAGACGGCGCAGCTGCGGCTGCTGGCCCGCGGGAAGTACTACGGCGTGCCGCGCGCGGCGCTGGCGAAGGAGTTGGGCGATGCCTAGGATGCTCGTCGTGACCGATGCGGAGACCGCCATCGGCTTCCGCCTGGCGGGTGTCGAGACGCTCGAGACCACGGCCGAGGACGCGCACCACGACCTCGAGCAGGCGATCGCATCGGACGACTACGGCCTCGTCGTCGTCGACGAGGGCCTGCTGGGCGACCCGGTCAAGGCGATGGAACGCGCCATGCGCGGCCGCGACCTGCCGGTGCTGCTCCCGATGCCCGGCCTCTCGGCGGCGTTCGATCACGAGGCCGACGCGACGCGCTACATGAAGGAACTCGTCCGCAGCGCGATCGGCTTCGACATCAAGCTGGATTGAAGGTGTTGGTTTCGGCGCCTCGCCGAACCCGACACACGAGCACAAACGCTACCTGGAGGCTTCATGGCCATCGAAGGCAAGATTCAACGCATCTCGGGTCCGGCCGTGATCGCCGAGGGGATGATGGGTGCCCGCATGTACGACATCGTGCGTGTGGGGACCGAGAACCTCGTCGGCGAGATCATCCGGCTCGACGGGGAGACCGCGTTCGTGCAGGTCTACGAGGACACCGCGGGCCTCAAGGTCGGCGAGCCGGTCGTCTCGACGGGCCTGCCGCTGGCGGTCGAGCTCGGGCCCGGCATGCTCAACGGCATCTTCGACGGGATCCAGCGCCCGCTCGACAAGATCATGCAGGCGTCGGGCACCTACATCGATCGCGGCATCACCGTCAACGCGCTGTCGCGCGAGGCGACCTGGGCGTTCACCCCCAGCGTGGCCGTCGGCGACGAGGTCCACGGCGGCCAGCCGGTCGGCACGGTCCCCGAGTTCACCTTCACCCACAAGATCCTCGTGCCCCCCAAGCTGGCGGGGAAGGTCAAGACGATCGCCCCGGCCGGCGAGTACACCGTCGATGACGTCATCGCCACGCTCGAGGACGGCAGCGAGATCCGCATGCTGCACGCCTGGCCGGTGCGCCAGCCGCGCCCGGTCGCGAAGAAGCTCGACCCGGTGACGCCCTTCCTCACCGGGATGCGCATCCTCGACGTCCTGTTCCCGCTGACGATGGGCGGCACCGCGGCGATCCCCGGGCCGTTCGGCTCGGGCAAGACGGTCACGCAGCAGTCGGTCGCCAAGTTCGGCAACGCGGACATCGTCGTCTACGTCGGCTGCGGCGAGCGCGGCAACGAGATGACGGACGTGCTGGTCGAGTTCCCCGAGCTCGAGGACCCCAAGACCGGCAACCCGCTCATGCAGCGCACGGTGCTCATCGCCAACACCTCGAACATGCCGGTGGCCGCCCGCGAGGCGTCGATCTACACCGGCATCACGCTCGCCGAGTACTTCCGCGACCAGGGCTACGGCGTGTCGCTCATGGCGGACTCCACCAGCCGCTGGGCCGAAGCGCTGCGCGAGATCAGCTCGCGCCTCGAGGAGATGCCGGCCGAGGAGGGCTACCCGCCCTACCTCAGCTCCCGCCTGGCGGCCTTCTACGAGCGCGGCGGTCGCGTGACCACGCTGGCGGGCGACGAGGGCGCGGTGTCGATCATCGGGGCCGTCAGCCCCGCCGGCGGCGACTTCTCCGAGCCCGTCACCCAGGCGACCCTGCGCATCACCGGCTGCTTCTGGGCGCTCGACGCCTCGCTGGCGCGCCGACGACACTTCCCGGCCATCAACTGGAACCGCTCCTACACCCTGTTCGGCGGCATCCTCGAGCCCTGGTACCGCGAGCACGTCGCCCCTGACTTCCCGGAGCTCGTCGAGAGCGCCGTCGGCCTGCTGCAGCGCGAGAGCGACCTGCAGGAGGTCGTGCAGCTCGTCGGCCCCGACGCGTTGCAGGACCAGGAGCGGCTGATCATCGAGGCGGGCCGCATCCTGCGGCAGGACTTCCTGCAGCAGAACGGCTTCGACCCGGTCGACGCCAGCTGCTCGATGAGCAAGGCCACCGGCATGCTGCGCATGATGCTCAAGTTCTACGACGTCGCCAAGGTCGCGCTCGACAAGGGCGCCACCGTCGACGACATCCTCGCGGACCCGGTGGTCGAGAGGATCAACCGCTCGCGCTACGTCGAGGAGGAGAAGTTCGACGCCTACCGCGACGAGGTCCTCTCCGCCCTGGACGGCGCCTTCGCCGTCGCGGCCTGAGGCCGGGGAGTTCCCATGACCCAGAAGCTCTTGAAGAAGGCCTACACCGAGGTCAGCTACGTCTCGGGCCCGCTGCTGTTCCTGCAGAACGCCCCCGACCTCTCGTACAACGCGATCGTGCGCATCGTCGACGGCAGCGGCCGCGAGCGCGGCGGTCAGGTCATCGAGGTGTCGAAGGAGTACACGGTCCTGCAGGTCTTCGAGGAGACCTCCGGCATCGACCTCTCCAGCACCACGGTCAACCTCGTCGAGGACGTCGCGCGCCTCGGCGTGTCGAAGGACATGATCGGGCGCCGCTTCAACGGCATCGGCCTCCCCATCGACGGCCTGCCGCCGGTGGTCGCCGAGCAGCGCCTGCCGATCGGCGGGGCGCCGATCAACCCGGTCGCCCGCGAGAAGCCCGAGGAGTTCATCCAGACGGGCATCTCCACGATCGACACGCTCATCAGCCTGGTGCGCGGCCAGAAGCTGCCGATCTTCTCGGGCTCGGGCCTGCCGGCCAACGAGCTCGCCGCCCAGATCGCCCGCCAGGCGACCGTCATCGGCGAGGACACCGAGTTCGCCGTCGTGTTCGCCGCGATGGGCGTCACCCAGCGCGAGCTGACCTTCTTCACCCAAGAGTTCGAGCGCACCGGCGCGCTGGCGCGTTCGGTCCTGTTCCTCAACAAGGCCGACGACCCGGCGGTGGAGCGCCTGCTCACGCCGAAGATGGCGCTGACGGCGGCGGAGTACCTGGCGTTCGAGCACGACTACCACGTGCTCGTCATCCTGACCGACATGACCAACTACTGCGAGGCGCTGCGTGAGATCGGCGGCGCGCGCGAGGAGATCCCCGGTCGTCGCGGGTACCCCGGCTACATGTACACGGACCTCGCCTCGATCTACGAGCGGGCCGGCGTGGTGCGTGGCAAGAAGGGCTCGGTCACCCAGCTGCCGATCCTGTCGATGCCCGACGACGACGTCACCCACCCGATCCCCGACCTCACCGGCTACATCACCGAGGGGCAGATCTATCTGGCGCGCGACCTGCACAACAAGGGCATCTACCCGCCGATCAACCCCGGTCCGTCGCTCTCGCGCCTCATGAACAACGGCATCGGCGAGGGCAAGACGCGCAAGGACCACAAGAACGTCGCCGACCAGCTGCAGGCGGCCTACGCCAACGGCCTCGACCTGCGGCGCCTGGTGGCGATCACCGGCGAGGACGCGCTGTCCGAGAACGACAAGCTGTACCTGAAGTTCGCCGACGAGTTCGAGAAGGCGTTCATCAACCAGGGCAGCGAGAACCGCACCGTCGACGACTCGCTCACGATCGCCTGGTCGATCCTCTCCAAGCTGCCGAAGAGCGAGCTGACCCGACTCTCCAACGACCAGATCGACAAGTACTACGGCGCCAAGATGGACGAGCTCTGGGGCGCCGCGAAGTCCGGGATCTGAGGGGAGGCGACCCGTGGCCGAGAACATCGCCCCCACCCGCTCGAACCTGCTGCAGCGGCGCGACCAGCTCAAGCTGGCCGTGCGCGGGGCCGACCTCCTCAAGCGCAAGCGCGACGCGCTGATCGGCGAGTTCTTCGCGCTGGTCAAGACCTCGCTCGCGGCGCGGCGGGCGCTCACGCAGGCGAGCCAGGAGGCGTACCTGTCGCTGTTCCTGGCGAATGCCTGGGACGGCCCCGAGTCGCTGCGCTCGCTCGGCCTGGCCGAGGGCCGGGCCCTCGACATCGAGATCAAGGTCGAGAACCTGTTCGGCGTCAAGGTCCCCCAGGTCCAACCGCCGGAGTTCGGCGATGGCGAGCTGCCGTTCTCGCCGCTCGGCGTCGGCGCGCGAACGCTCGACACCGCCGCCCAGTTCCGGGCCCTGACGGAGGCGATCGTCCGCGTCGCCGCGACCGAGACGAGGTTGCGGCGCATCGGCGAGGAGATCAAGAAGACCAGCCGTCGCGTCAACGCGCTCGAGCAGCTCGTGATCCCCAACATCGGTCGCCAGATCAAGGACATCCGCAGCGTGCTCGACCAGCGCGCGTTGGAGGAGGTCACCGTCCTCAAGCGCATCAAGTCGAAGCTCGAATCGCGCGACGAGGTCCGCCAGGCCAAGGAGCGCGCCGCGCAGGCCGCCGCCTGAAGGCGCCCCACGACCGACCCCGCGCCGGCGCCCCTCATCGGGGCGCCGGTTAGCATGGACGGCATGCCGAGCCACGCGATCCACCGCCTCCCGCCGGCCGCACGCCTCGTCGTGCTGGCCCTGCTCGTCGGCCTCGTCGGCTGCGCGCCCGCCACCGGCGGCGAGGGCGCCGACGTCCGCCCCTTCCGGCTGCCGCCGATCGACCCCGAGCAGCGTTACGTGGTGGCGGTCTACGACATCGAGGCCGAGCCCACGCGCGTCGACGTCAGCCTGCTGCCCGCGCGCGAGCGCGACGCGCGCCTGTTCACCGACCTCGGCACCGGGATCGGCGACATCGTCACCCGCGAGCTCTTCGAGCTCGGCCGCTTCCAGCTGGTCGAGCGCCGCGAGCTCGCGGCCGTGCTCGCCGAACAGGACCTGGGCGACACCGGGCGCTTCGACGCCGCGACCGTCGCCGACGTGGGTCGGCTGGTGGGCGCCGA
>JAHYJQ010000364.1 GCA_019429025.1 Trueperaceae bacterium
TGGGTGACCCGGAACTCGCCGATCTCGGCCTTGTCGAGCGAGAGCGTGTACTCGCGCAACGCCTCATCACCGCGGCTGCGGACCTCGTCGATGATCCGCGCAGCCACGCCGAGGACCTCGGCGTCCAGCCCGCCGGAGCGGGACAGGTCGGCTTCGGTCAGGCGCTCTCCCCGGTCGAGCGTGATTCTGCGCATCATGTGCGGTACGACCCCTCTCGGTCGGTAGGTTTCGGGACTATTCTAGCGGTGTGGCGGCGGAGGCGGCGGAGGCGACTCCGCTTCCGGTCGCTACTGCAAGCCGATTCGCGAGATCGGTGATGCGTGCCGACTCGGTGCGCAGGCTCGCGGGGTTGGCGACGAAGCGCGCCGTGGACGGCAGGACCTCCTCGACGATCCGCAGCCGGTTCTCGCGCAGCGTGGTGCCGGTCGCCGTGATGTCGACGATCTGGTCGGCCAGCCCGATGAGCGGTGCGATCTCGATGTTGCCGTGCAACTTGACGACCTCGACCTGCACGCCCTTGGCGGCGAAGTGCTGCTCGGTGATGCGCGGGTACTTGCTCGCCACCCGGATCACGCCGAGGTGCCGGTAGTGCTCTGCGACGAGCGCACCGGCGTCCTCGGGTTCGGCGACCACGAACCGGCACGCCCCGAAGCCCATGTCGACCATCTCTACGACCTCGAGACCGGCCTCGATGAGCACGTCCTTGCCGGCGAACGCGACGTCGACCGCCCCGTACGCGACGTAAGCGGGGATGTCGGTGGGCTTGGCGATGACGAACTCCATGTCGCCGGCGGTGACGATGAGCTGGCGTCCCGAGGCAGCGAGGGGCCCGACGTCGACGCCGGCCGCTTCGAGCGCAGCGAGGCTCTCCTCCCACAGCGCACCCTTGGGGACGGCCATGCGCAGGCGACCGGAGCGTGAGGCGGCTGGTCGGAGCATCATCGCGCACCGCCTTCCTGCACCCGTGCGGCGGGCGGCTCCGGTGCCGGGTCGGACAGCGGGTCGGCGGGCTCACCTGCCCGGTCGAGCCGCACGATACGGGCGCCGGCGGCGCGCAGGGCCTCGAACGCACCGGCGGTGCGGGCGGCGGCCACGGTGTCGATGCCGCTCGCGCCAACCGCGAGCCTCACCCGCCAGCCGGCCGCACGGAGCCGCGCGGCGGCCGCGAACACCTCAGCGGGGTCATCGCCGCAGAGCACGGCGTCCAGGCGGCGCACCGCCGGCGCCACGCACTGCTCGGCGAGCGCGATGTGTAGCCGCTCGATCCCGATGGCGAACCCGGCCGCCGGAGCGGGCGCGCCGAAGGCGGCGAGCACGCCGTCGTAGCGGCCTCCCCCGCCGAGCGGCAGGCCGAGGCCCGGCGCGAGCAGCTCGAACACCATGCCCGTGTAGTAGTCGAACGAGCGCATCGTGCCGAAGTCCACCGTAACGCGGTCGGCCACTCCGGCAGCCTCGAGCAGCTCCCATGTCGCCTCGAACTCGTCGAGGACGCCGGCGCACCCGCAGGCGCCGACGTAGCCGCGGCACGCATCGATGGCGTCGCGTCCGCCCCGCAAGCGCACCACCGCGGGCAGCGCGCGGGCGACCTCGGCCGGCAGGTCACCGGCTGCGGCGAGACGGTCGATCTCGACGAGGTTGCGGTCGTGGGCGGCGGACCGGACGGCCTCGCGCCACACCTCACCGGCGCCGGAGGCGTCCAGAAGCGCAGAGAGCACCGCCACCGTGCCCACGGCGACGGTGTACTCGCGCAGCCCGGTCGCCGCGACCGCTTCGATCAGCAGCGCAACCACCTCGGCGTCGGCCGCGGGCCCGGAAGCACCGATCAGCTCGACGCCCGCCTGCGTGAACTGGCGGGACTGTCCGCGCAGCGAGGCCTGCTCGCGGAAGACGTCGGCGAGATAGCGCACGCGGTGCGGTGCGGGCTCGTCCTTGAGGCGCGAGGCGACCATGCGCGCGATCGGGACGGTCATCTCGGGCCTGAGCGCGAGCAGACGTCCGTCTGAATCGAACAGGCGAAACGCCGTGCCCTCGAGCGCCCCGGCACCCGCCTCGAGCACTGCGTACTCCTCGGCCACGGGCGTCTCGACCAGGCCGTAGCCCCACGCGTCGAACACGGCGGCCAGCGCGTCGGCCGCCACCTTGCGCTCGGCTGCCTCCTGGGGCAGCACGTCGCGGAAGCCCCTCGGTGTCACCGGCTTCACGCGTCCTCCTCTCGTCGCGGGCCGCGTGCCATGCGCGCGGTCTCACGGGGTTTGATCGTCATTCAGTCCACTACACTAGAGTGATAGAGTGCTAGAGCAGCATACCAGAAGGCGGGCCGGCGTCAAGCTCCGGGGCCGACCCGCGAGCGGAGGCCGTGAGCGAAGGCCGTGAGCGAGCGCTCGGACTGGACCATCGCGCTCGTCCCGAAGGGCTCTCCTGGTGCTGTCGAGTTAATGGGAACGATCGTTCTCACTAACTCGAGGCTGTCACCAACCCCTCCGGGGTCCTGTCGCCCGGCCCCTACTCCTCGCGCACCGCCGCCGCGCCAAAGAGCTCCAGCAGCTCGGCGTGAAGTCCTCCGGCCTGCGAGTCCACACCGCCGCCCAGCTTGTAGACCTTGTAGCCCTCGTCGGTCACCACCTCGAGTACGAGCGAGTCGCGTCCCGGGAAGTGCTCGAGCGCCTGCTGGAGCCGCGCCACCCGCCCGTTTTGCAGCGCGCTTGCCGCCGCGCGCACGATCACCTTTCGCGGCGGGCGCGAGAACTCCGACCCGTCGAAGGGCTGCACGTCCTGGACGATGAGCTTCACTCCCCGGTCGGAGTGCTCGACCTTCGCCCGGACTCTCAGCACCGCGTCGAGCACCACGATGTCGGAGTGTTTCT